>DATCWH010000006.1:0-43148 GCA_036566445.1 Nitrososphaeraceae archaeon | reverse complement strand
CAATTTCCTTACTTTTTCATCTCTATTTACAAAATGAAGGAAAAAAATTCTCTCGCTTCCAGGTTGCGAGGCAGAGCTTATTTTTGCCCTTTCTATCTCACGACTGAATACATTTGCAAATTGGCTTTCTTCTACCTGTCTGTATTTTTTATTTGTAAACCATATCCCTTTGGTAGAAACCATAAGCATGATATCAGATTCAACTGGATGATGTAATTTCAAAAGAATAGAATTTTTTGTAACTGAGGAAATATTACTCACGTAATACCCCGATGACACCCTAGAGCTTATCTTGTTTACAAGATAATGGAGCTCGATACCTGATAATTCCATATGAATGAGTTTAGATGAGGATGAATATTAATTAAAAATTCAAATAGTCAATCGAAAGGAATTAAACCTGCAATCAATGTGGAAAAAGCAATTGGATCAACTTGATAAGATATACTACATGAGAGCCTTTTTAGGAGTAATCTGTGGTATTATTCTGGGTTTTATATTTAATTCAATGGGTGCGAGTTCAAACTCATCTGTCATTCCTAACTCTCCCTCTATAATCATCGTAGTAGCACTATTTTTCTATATTATATCGTATGTCATCGCAAAAAGAATTGGTTTGAGATTAAGAACTGAAGATAGGAAAAAAATTTCTACCAACGGAATCTTTCCATTTATCTTCTTGGTAATAATGTTCTTAATTGTTACTTACACGGGTCTATATACTGTAAGGCAATAATCTAAAAGAATTTAATTTCAAAGCATTTTATCTAAGCATAATGAAATGGAACTATATAACACCAGGAATACCAGATGAGCTGTTTGAACGCTCAGAAAATGTTCCAATAACTAAGGAGGATATACGGTCAATCGTCTTAAGTAAACTCCGTCTCAGAAAAAACTATTCAGTAATTGACGTAGGATGTGGTAGTGGAAGCATTACCGTAGAGGTTTGCTTACAGGTAAATTCTAAAAATGTGTATGCCATTGATTTGGATGAAAATGCTATCGAATTAACAAAAAAAAATCTACAAAAATTTGGTGTTTCTGCAAATCTAATCTATTCCAAAGCCGAAGAGATCTTGCCATCACTACCAAAAGTTGATGCAATTATTGTCGGCGGAACAAAGGGTAAAACTGAAAAAATTATCGAGCTTTGTATATCTAAACTGAAGAAGAACGGAAGACTAGTTATAGACACAATCGTTATCGAAACAATGTACAAGGCCCTGAGGACCATAAAGAAGGAAAAAATGGACGAAATTGAGGTTACTCAAGTCACAATATCAAAAGGAAAAGAAGTACCAAGTGGAACAATGCTTATTTCTAGAAATCCCATATTGATTTTGTCTGCTACTAGACAGTGATTACTCTCATTCATCCAAGTATGTGAGCCTAGAATTCGGTTGCTACACGCATTCTTTTTACTTTAAATAACTCATTTTTTACAACTCAAATGATGAAGCTTTCATGTATAGGTTGTGGGCCTGGAGACCCGGACTTACTCACGGTCAAGGCTGTAGACAGAATCAAAAAAGCAGATGCCATCTTTACACCAACCTCAAAGGAGGGCAAACCCAGTATAGCCTTGGCAATAGCTAAAAAATACATAGACGAATCACGAACTATAATCACAAATCTAATATTTCCAATGATAAAGGACAAAGAGTCCCTCAGATTACAATGGAAAACTAATTCCCAGATAATAGCAGATGCAGTACATTCTGGGAAGATTTCTGTATATCTGACTGTAGGAGATCCATCTCTATACAGTACTTGGAATTATATTCATAAAGAATTGAACGAAAACTACAATGATATAGATATCGAGATCATTCCTGGAGTTCCTTCCTTCTTTGCATTCGCTGCTCAAGCAAAAATGAGCTTAGTGGAAGGCGATCAAACTCTTGGTATCGTTCCTGCATGTTATGATCTGGATAAAATAAAGCATACTCTTGCATCCTGTGATTCAATAATTTTTCTCAAAGACGGACGTTATTTTGATAGCGTGATTGAAATACTCTCTGAAACTGGTTTTAGTGATAATTCCATTATTACAATAGCTCAAGATGTATCTGTAGACAAAGAAATTTTAGAAACAAAGAAATTAAAAGATTTACGAAATACAAAAAATCCAGCTGGAAAATACTTTTCAATAATGGTGGCCAGAAAAAATGATTGAACCTAACGCTATTTACTTTGTTGGTTCAGGACCAGGTGATCCTGAGCTCATAACCTTAAAAGCAAAAAAATTATTGGAAAATGCAGATGTCGTTGTTTATTCAGGATCGTTACTCAATCCAAAACTACTTGAATATGCTAAAAAAGATGCAGTCCTTCATGATGCAGCTCTATTGGACAGGAATAAGATTTATGAAATATTAAGGGATTCCACCAAACAAGGAAAACTTGCGATACGTTTTCATGATGGAGATCCTGCGTTATTTAGCACTATAAGAGAACAAATTGATAAATTAAGTTTAGATGGCATAAATTGCAAAGTCATTCCAGGTATTACTGCAATTTTGGGTGCAGCCTCTTCATTAAATTTAGAGTTAACTCTTCCGGGAATCACTCAAACGCTCATTATCACAAGAGCCGAACTTAGAACGCCGGTTCCGGAAAGAGAAAGCATTTCCAATTTGGCTAGACACGGCTCCACGATGGCTTTCTATCTAAGTGTTCATCTGATAAGAAACATAGTAGATGAATTGCTTAAAGGAGGAACTTACCAAACATCGACTCCTGCTGCTGTTGTTTACAGAGCCACATGGGAAGATGAAAAAATAATAGTTGGAACCCTTGGCAATATTGTGGACAAAGTGAAGGAGGCTAAGATAACCAAAACCGCGATAATTATTGTTGGGAATGTAATTAACCCAAGTAGCTACGAGTTTTCAAAAGTTTATGATCCACAGTTTACACATGGGTATCGGAAAGCAGATAAATCTAAATAGTATTTTAGAAGGTAACAAGATTACCTAATTTGGTTTCAGGACCTTCAAATCTTTTGTCTGGTTAGAAAATTTCTTCATCCTTTCTCATGCCGCCTAGTCCGGCTTTGACCTTTGATGCACATTCAATACAAATATCTTCTGAGAAGGGGAAGCTTTTCATGCACTCTTTACACACAGGTTTTCTACAACTGGGACAATCTCTAGTAGAAGTCTGTGAATTGCACAAGGAACAAATTTTATTTTTCATTGTTATAATTAGGGGTCTTGAAGGCTAAAAGCGTATCGCATTCTTATTCTTAATCAAAGTGTTAACGATACAAATTAAAATTTTTATGAATACAAAAAAGAAATTCATGCAAATATTGGACATAGGACATATTATTTATTTATGACAATGGAATTCTTGAAATTTCTTTTTGATTGATATTCGACCAGGCTCCCATTACATTATCTTTTGGTTGTGCCTGGTTTATTTCCGTTATTTCATTAATAATTATTTGAGTGGAGTGCATTGGGGGCCAAACCATTGCGACATAATCGCCTATATTTCCAGTTTTTTGCAAGGAGGCTGGAACTAAATTATTCTCTGTAAAACCCAATGAGGTAAGTTTATGCTTTATAGTATCTATCAAATCATGTTGTCCGTGTACTATCAAATGAACAGTTTTAGAATAATCAATTGTCGACATTTTCCTATCAGTTTTCCGATCAGTCACTCCTATAAAGATAATTATCTATATAATATTGTTGATGGATATCTTGATGTCATATTTTGATCTCCATATGACGATGATCCTTCCTGAGAACATTTCAGACAGGATTTCTTCCTTTATATCAGGAAGTTTGGACTTTCCTTTCATTAAAAGGGAAGAATTGATATCACTTTTATACTTATACGGAAGCAGTAACAGAATAGTCAGTCATCCTGAGAAAGTTCTTGCAATTGCAAAGAAAACGGTTGAAACATTAGAACATAGCATCGAAAAGTATAGGAATGGTCCTAAATCTTTTTTTGACTCAGAATTTTCGCGCAATAATTACATACGTAGACAATTACAGATTACTGTTGATATTGGCAATAATAAAAATGATAAGGATAATGCAAAAATGAACAGCAGAATTATAAATGATCCTGTAATATTATCTGAATGTTTTTCACAGCATGTAGCCTACTATAATCAGAAGTATTCATTTTTCATTTATGGCCCGCTAAAGGCGAAAGAACTAACACAAGACATTCGTAATTTGTTATCTGGCAATATAGTTATGTTGGGATACAATAAAGAACAAGGTGAACTTCCATTTGATCACCCCATAATTCCATTGTATATCTGGGCAAAGGAGAATCTTGTCCATAATGACTAAGCTTTCTTTAAATCTAACTGGTTTATTCAACTATCGTTCCAATTCACAGGATCAAGTTTTAATTGTCTATGCGTAATATTTGATTCTGAATTTGACTCTTAAGTTCATCAGTTTATATATATTATGGGAATGGCAACTGGAATGGTATTATAGATGATACGGTATTTCCAGGACTAATGTTGTCATCATCATTTTTTGGTGGATGAGTGGTCAGTGGGAAGAATGGATCTTTTGGTGGATGAGTGGTCAGGGGGAAGAATGGAAATATCGTGATATCATTACTCAAACAAGAATCAAAAATTCCACAGTATTTAAAGTATGGTGATTTAAGATCCTTTTCATAATTTATCCAATATGGGGAATAATTAGTAATCCCAGACGCAAATGTCTTTTGGGACGGCATGACAAAGATAAGGACGGTAATACTAAAAATAATGAGCAAGAAAAAAATGACCACTGAATGACATTCTTTGTGCCTGTGCAAATCAATATGAGATGTAATACCAAGTATATTTACAATGCTTTATCAAATTTAATAAGATAATCGGATAAACTAATGTAGGTATCTAATTCCTAAAGGGGTAATATACAAAGCTACGTTTAATATTTCCTAGAAAAAATCGCAGAATTTTTTTCTTAAAAAATTGTTCGCATATTAATTAATTCTATACAAATATTGTTTCCACAAGCATCTATCTAAGGATTTTAGGTATGATTTTCATGGTAGAAATTAAGTAGACTCAATATCTGGCTATTATTCTAAAAACGATATGTCTGCGATTTGGTATTGAATGATTATATTATATTCTAGATATGATGATAAAAATGTAAATGGAAGAAAAGTTAATTGATATACGAGAACTTTTTTCTAAAATGGATTTGGACAATTCAGAATTTCTTGATTTTTTTGATCTGCGACATTTGCAGGCCGGTATTTTAAGATTAAAACCAGGTGAAAGGGATAAGCAAGAACCTCATTTATCAGATGAAATATATCTAGTTTTAGAGGGAGATGGATTTATAGAAATAGGGAAAAAAACATTCAGTATAAAGAAAGACTTATTTATCTATGTACCCGCCAAAGTAAAACATAGGTTCTATGGCAATAAGCAAGAAATAATGGTTGTATATTTTTTCAGTGATTAATCTAGAGCAATAATTTAACTATCTGTTTATATTCCATTACCATTTTATAGTAATACTCGATATTTTATGATAAATTCATAGGCATTGCTTCTAAATGTTTCGCTAATACCATTAAAACTTCAATCTTTCTTTTAGGGTAATTTGCAAAGTTAAGTACTTCATCAATAAAGGTTGAAATTGGAATAGCTTCTTCTCCAACCACTTCGATACCTTTTTTAGTTAATAAATATGATTTTGCAACTGGCGAGGCCTGAACTCCATTTAAAAAATAATGCTGTGATTCGGACATTGATTTACTTGCATGCGCGTAAACCTCCTTTATGTATTTAGTTTCCACTGCAATACTTTCTTCTAAGAGACTCATTCGTTTAACGAGCTCATTGACTCTTTTGACACATTCAAATACCATGATAGATCTACCTAATTATTTTATCAATGGAATTTAATCAGAATCTATTCTTAATTCGTCTTTCTTACTCTCTTGTTCTTGTAATTTCTTAAGCTCGCTAATCAGGAACTGTTTATACTTTTCTCTTTCTTGTTCAGTCATTTTATCCAAATTAGAACTCAATGTTAAACCAATAGCCGATAGCCTGTCTATCATATCCATAGCCATAAACTTGCCAACGTTTCCAACCCTCATGACTACATCCAATTGCTTTTGCATAATATGGTGAACGGAATCTGCATCTGCAGCTATGTCCATACCTTTCAATGTAATTTTGTATTTGCCGCTATCAGTTTCGCTTATTAGACCCTCTTCTAACAATCTGCCCAACATTGGATAGATTAAACCTGGTGACGGTTTCCATCGTCCTCCGCTTTGCAAAATAGCTTTATCGATGATTTCTTTTCCGGTCATAGGTTCTTCCCCGAGCAGACTGAGAATATAATGGCGTGAAAAGCCTCTTGGAATAGCACTACCTACTCTGGCAAGCCAATTAGATAACATATCACTAGTAATATCGCTAGCGATATATTAGTTTTATTCTGGTCGTCTCAAGTGTAGTTATCTGAATCAATGAGCTGCTATTGCATTAGAGTGCGGTTTGTTTTTAACTTCAACATTGATAATTGGGTATCCTCTCTACAATAGTGATTATTTGCTCATTAGTTCAATAGTCTTCGCAGATTCTTTTATCTACTACTTACCGTTAATTTTGTCCGTCGGTTTCAGTTCGCTTAAGTGCCTCTACCTCAGGCACTATAACTTCATTTCTTACTGTTATGCATCCAATGTTCTTTATTAGAGGAGCCTTCAACGTAAAGAATTCACTGTGTAATGCTATTCCACAAGATAATAGTCGATTTTGCATTTTTGCTTTGACTGTTACTATTTTTAGTTTCGCGCCTTGCCAAACCTTGACTACAAATTCAACCCTTATGTAATGCATTGAATTCTCTAAAATTCTAATGCCCGGCTAACTTTCAGTTAATACGATTAATTGACTTATGCATGTTACTGCTTTCAAAAAATAACAAAAATGTCATGTTATACTTATATACATAGGGATTTTTATTAATAGTCTTTGTCACAAAATAGCGACCTACCTGAGAAAAAGAAAAGAACAACTAAAAAGGGAGTAATTAGAACAATTTTGATTGTAGCGGGGATAGTTGCAGCCAGTTTTTTAGTCTATCTTATCCCGTAATCAATCGTATTTTTGTCCGAATGGTAAGAATTAATCTGACAAAAGCCATGTCTCAGGAGGTTGCCTAATATATGGTATAGATTATTCCACTTTCAAGATCGATCAGTTTGGTATCAGTTACTATAATGAAATTTGGAGGCAGTACGCTTGGAGAAGATGGTGCCTGCATAGACAAAATAATCGAAAGAATAAGTAAGAAGATAGAAGGTAAAAACAAGGTTGTTGCTGTCTTTTCTGCACCTTTGATTAGATACAGGCACAAATTAAGTTCTATGACCGACGTAGCGATTCATATTGGAAAGAATTATGCTCAGTCGAATCCTGTAGAGATCGACGTATTACGCGAGGTATATGAAAACATTGCATCAAATAGTCTTTCTCAGCAATATCATAAAAAATTTTCTGATGAAATCAATAGATTCCACAAAGAAGTTATAATTTCACTCAAACAAGCTGCAGAGAACCGAAGATTTGTTGATGTTACCAGATCAAGAACGCTTGCATATAGTGGGGAGATACCTATGTCATATTTAATGGACTATATTTTAAAAACTAAAGATATAAAGTCTGATCATGCAAAGATTGAACAATGGCCAATAATAACGGACGATAATTTTGAAGCTGCCAATTTTTTGATCGAAGAATCTAGGGAAAAATCAAGTCATTTCTATGAATCAGTTGAAAAAAATAGTGTAGTAACAATAGGAGGTTTCATAGGAAAGACCATCGATGGACTAGAAACCACTTATGAGCGAGGCGGCTCAGATAGGTCCGCAGCTGATGTCGCTATATTGCTGAACGAAAATTACAAAGCAGAATTAGATTTTGAAAAAGATAATGCTGTATTGAGTGCCGATCCAAAAATAGTAAAGAAAGAATTGGACAGTATCAAATTTCTGTCTTATAATGAGGCAAGGTTAGCTGGTATGTTTGGAATGAAGATACTTGATCCTTTAGCAATTAAGGAAATAGATAATAACAATATGGATATACCTATTGTAATTACTAATATGAATAATCCATCCAGTACAACTACAATATCAAATATTTCTGTTGACCAATCAGATAATCTTGTTAAGATTGTTACTGGAAAGAGAAATTGCGCCATTGTGAGGATGGAAAGCATAGCAGCATCACATCTATTGGCAACTCTTGAAAGTGATAAGCAATATCATGACTTTCTTAAATTATCCCCATATAAGCAAGAAGGTATTGAAATCACCCGAATCCTATTCCTAGATGGAGACTACGTTCGCCGCAATGAGCATCATTTTAAGGCGTATTATTCTAAAGTGGAGAT
Organism: Nitrososphaeraceae archaeon; assembly: GCA_036566445.1. Lineage (GTDB taxonomy): Archaea > Thermoproteota > Nitrososphaeria > Nitrososphaerales > Nitrososphaeraceae > TA-21. Next base: position 34,731 of record DATCWH010000006.1, on the reverse strand, counting down.
AGTGTATGATAGAGGTGTTGTTACTCTAATTGGTGATAATATGTGGAAAATGCCTAAAATTGCGTCTACTACGAGTAGCACGGTTGGAGAACATGGAATCAACATATTGAATTTGGATGCACAGGAAGAAACATCGCGTATACTAATTATTGTAGATGATTCTAAGGTGGCTGATGCAATAAGGGCAATCCATGATAAGAGAAACAGAATTGATCGAGACGAAATTTAATGAATGACAAAAGTAAGATTTGGATAGATGGAAAATTTGTCGATTGGAATAATGCAAAAATACACATTCTTACGCATGGTTTACACTATGGAACGGCAGTATTTGAAGGGATTCGTTGCTACAGTACAAAAAAAGGTCCCGCAATTTTCCGACTAGACGAACATATTAAAAGGCTCGTCAATAGTTGTAAAATGTATCATATGACTTTAGAATTCTCCGAGGAGGAACTTAGAGAGGCAATTATTGAGACTATAAAAATCAATAATGTCGAAGATTGCTACATACGGCCTATCTGCTACTATGGACACGGAAAGATGGGAGTTAATCCTTTACCCAATAAAGTATCAACATCCATAGCTCTGTGGGATTGGGAAGACCACATAAGAACAGAAGGGAACCAGGGAATGAGAGTTATTGTTTCTTCATGGATCAGAATAGACTCTAGAAGCTTACCTATACATGCAAAGGCTACAGCAAACTATGCAAATTCAGCATTAGCAAGAATAGAAGCAATAAAATCTGGAGTCGACGAAGCAATTATGTTGAATATGAGTGGTATGGTTGTAGAAGGAACAGCCGAAAATATTTTTATAGTAAAAAACGAAATACTCATTACACCTCCGTTATCATCAGGAGCACTTGATGGGATTACCCGATCTAGTGCATTGTGTATAGCAGAGCACCTTGGCATTAACTTTCAAATTTGTGATATCTCGCGTGATGAACTGTATTTTGCTGATGAGGTATTCTTAACAGGAACAGCAGCTGAAATTAAGTCAATTGGTGAAATTGATAAAATAGTTATTGCTAATGGAAAAACTGGAAAAATTGCAACAAAGTTACAAGATCTTTACTCCCAAATAGTACATGGCAATAATGAAAAATTTGAAAAATGGCTCGAATACATTAGTTAAAAAATAGAAAATTATTTCAACCTTGTGTTTTATTCTGGTATGTAATAGCTGAGGGTTTGAGAGGGAAAAGCATGAACTAGAAATCCTCTAGAGTGGAGATTGATTTAATATTAACGCAAGGAGTGCTGATCTTAAATCTTTGCCGTAAGACGCTTGCTTAAAGTAAATCGCATTAGATTTACTATCCACATCTTGCGATATCTCATCTATTCTTGGCAACGGATGCATGATAGAAATATCAGGTTTGAATTGTTTCAGAATGTTACTATCAATTGTATAAACTCCTTTAACTTTTTCATATTCCTGCGGATCTGAAAATCTTTCTTTTTGTATTCTGGTAACGTACAATATGTCTGAATTCTGAAAAACTGTTTCATTCATGTCTACGAGTTCTACAATTTTCATCTTATTTTTTAAACCATAGATAGACTCTTGTCGAATTTGTAATGTTTGTGGAGAGACTAGAATAATTTCAACATCATAATTGGAAAGGCCATACAATAAGGAATAAATGGTTCGTCCGTATTTCAAATCTCCCAAAATACAAATTTTTAGTCCATCAATTTTCTTTTTTTCTTTTATTATTGTATACAAATCAAGCATTGCTTGTGTTGGATGTTCTTCACTTCCGCTACCTCCATTAATTATCGGATGATCAGAAATTTCTGCGGCAAATTTGCTTGAACCGTCAAGTTGGTGACGTAGGATTATGATATCTGAATAAAGATCCATAACTCTCACAGTGTCCTGTAAACTTTCTCCTTTTTCTATTGAAGATGATCTTAGATCGGATATTCCAATTGAGCTTCCACCTATTGATGCCATTGCTGCTTCAAAACTCATTCTAGTTCTGGTACTTGGTTCATAAAACAGATATCCCATTATTCTGGCTTTTCCAAATTCGTCTTTTTCTTTGGGATTTAGTTTCTTCATTTTATCCGTTTTTTCAAATAAGAACTCGAGCTCATCTCTCTGGAAATCTTTTATTGAAACAATATCTCGATTAAAGAATCTATTGGTCTTCACTTATTATCACTATGATATTATGATAAAGCCCCTTTACAAAAAGATTCTCATGAGAATTCAAATAAAATGATAATTTTCTATATGCATATATTAGAGGTTTTTTAATAAACTCTGCAATTTGAACAAAAGCAGATTGACCTTATTTTTTATTCTCGTGATGACATTTGCACTATTAAGTCAAATCGAAAGTGCATATACATTTGCCCAAGACACAGATGTAACAACTAACCATAATTCCAATTTGAATGTATCCCTTAAAAATATTACAATATTGGATACTAAATCTAAGACTCAATTTTCTGGTTTGTTTGATGAAAAAAATTCCACTGTTAAGACAGTTACCTATACACCAAAATTTTTATGTGGTAATGTAACTTCTGATGAAGGTCCCGTGAGACCAGGCCATTACGATACTGATATAAGCATCCTTAACAAACAAGATTATCCGATAAAAATTCTTTGGAATGTCATACCTAATGATGATAATTCTTCAAATTCGATCATTAAGATTGTTAAACCGGAAAGCTCTACCAGCATAACATGCAGAGATATTCTATCATTAGTTACCCATAGTAAGAACTTATTAGAAGGGTTTGTTATGTTGTCTTTACCGATAAGCGGCAATAGCATTGGTGCATTCCCCGATCCTAATAATCCAGACGCGTCAATTTTGAGATCTATTGAAGATACACAATTAAACTTGATTGATGTCCAAGTATTTTATACAGCCAACGCACTACCTCAACTTCCTAGTGAGATGATTTTCACTAAAATTGATTTTAGGATATTAAGTGATCCCAGTGGAAAAATACCCGAATCATTTTTGAGACAAGCGCTAGAAGTTTCGTTATCGTCCAATGCGAATCAAATTTATGAGCAAGTACTTCGCGTTAAGTCTCTATTAAAGGAAAGATTTAATTTATCAGCTTCTGAATTGAGTGCTATTAATATTCAAATTGAAGGATCTGATATAGATGCTATTTTTACAAATGATGATCATGCAATATCATCATCACGCCTAAATCCTAACATATACTTTAGGTGATAATTGGAATAGTGTGATAATCTTTAATTTTGCTGCTGGCAATTCTAAAGCTTAGAGGAAGTTATACCTTTAGTGCTCTGCTTATCATTATTAATTCAGGTCCCGTAGTTAAATTACCTACTATAACTGATCTGAAATTGGCGATGATTCCTGACGACAGGAATGGTGAACCCCCGTTGACGGTGGCTGGTTCTGCTTCAACCTGAAGTATTTCCGATATTCTGTTGATTTCCGCATCATTAGCTTTTGGATGAACAATAGCTCCAGCATTTGTAGCCACAACCATTGATCCAACCTGGACATATCCTCCGATTGACATTGTTTGAAGAGGAACGCCCAGAGTATCCTTAATATTTCGATCCTCTTCCCCTTTGAATAAATTTGAAACTATTGCTCCCTTATCATTTGCTGAGACTAAGTTTCCAATTGCCGTAAACTTGCTTTTTATTCGTTCCACATTTAGGCCTGTCTCCCTAAGGATTCGGATCTCATCATCCGATACAGTAGATGGTAACAAGATTCCATTGTTATTCATGACTGTCATTGGTCCCATCAATCTGGTCCCTGCCACCGAAACATGAATTATTTTTTTAACATCTAAATATTCTTTGAGTTTTTTAGTTTTTGTTTCTGCAAATCCAAATGGGAGTAGAAGTGTATCATCATTGGCCCGTAAAAATAAACCCACATTTGGACTTCGATAGACATCATATTTGTGAATCACCAAATGTTTATTCTCTCCATTATGCGAGGATCATAGGACAATATCCCTCTTATGTACGACTGAAATAAGAAACTATCTGTCCGACTTAATTTTATGTTTTAAAATTCCTTGTCCACGCAACAACCACTGATTTATTTCAACTTTGTCTATAATGAAGCCATTTTACTAAAAATGAAAATATGAATGGTTCATTCATCCTGACATGCAGGAACTAAAGCCACATTCTATACACATATTGCAACCTTCGGTAATAATCAATCTTGCATTACATGACGGACATGCTTCGTACTCCTTAAAATCATTTGGAGATGCAGTCATGCTCATTTTTAGTTTAGATTGGGATACATCAATTGTATTATCTATTGTTCCTATTTCTTCTGCATCCCTGAACACTTTTTCAACTTGTGTCATAACATAGTCTTGCTTAATGTTACTATGAATATGGTCAATTACATAAGCGCTTGGTTTTACAATAAATTTTTTCTCCTTTTCATTTCCAGTTATGTGGAGAACCTGTTCATGTCTAGAGCCATCTCTATAAACTGTAACTCCTTTTAATCCCAATTCGTGTGACAAAAGGTAAGCTGCCTTTATGTCTTCGACTGTAACGTCGGATGGCATGTTAATAGTCTTTGCTATTGCATTGCTAATCCATTTCTGCCAAACTGCCTGAGCCATTAAATGATCAGTCCAATGTACATCGATAGCAGTTACAAATATTTTCTGTAGCCTTTCGGGAATTTCGGCCAATCCTCTTACAGAACCATAATTATTGGCTATCTTTGTTAGAATTTCATCATTATACAATCCATTTTCTTTCAGTACATTCTCAAATATTCTATTTGTATAGAAGAACCTTCCTACCGTAACTCGTTTTTCAAAAACTAACGCAAAAACTGGTTCAACACCGTTTGAGGTATCGGCTATCATAGATAATGTTCCTGTAGGGGCGATAGTAGACGTCCACGAGTTTCTAACTCCATATTTTTCTATCTTCTCAACTAATGAGTCCCAGTCGTACGAGTGATATCGCTTTGGAATTTCATAGTATCCTGCTACTGGTATCATTTTTCCTTCGACATAATCACTCTGGTTAAATAATGGAAAAGCTCCCCTTGCTTTGGCAATTGCAACACTTTCTTCCATGCTATAGTAAGATAGAGCTTCTGCTACTTTGTTCATAAACTCGTAACCTTCTTTAGAATTGTATGATATTTCTAAAGTGAATAATAAATCAGCAATTCCCATTATTCCGAGGCCAATTCTCCTTGTTAATTGCGTATTGTGTTCAATTTCTTCAACAGGATACTTGTTCATGTCTATAACATTATCTAAAAATCTAGTGGCGAGACGTATTGCCTGCTCATAACGTTGCCAGTCAAATTCATATTTTCCATCAATATTACGCTTAACAAAATTGGCTAAATTGATGGATCCTAAATTGCATGATTCATATGGATAGAGTGATTGTTCACCACACGGATTAGTTGCTCTAAGGGGTCCTTCCTTCACGTTTATACAGGGATTATATTTATTGATATTATCAAAAAATATGACGCCTGGCTCAGCGCTTTTCCAGGCGCTGAATGTAATTAAATCTAAGAGCTGGTGTGAATCAATTTGCTTGATTGGTTCATTATTCGTTGGATTTCTAAGTGTGTATTTATGATTATTTTCATTAATTATTGATTCCCAGAAATCGCTCCAAATCCCAACGCTTACATTAAAGTTTTCGAATATACCTGGTTTGGTTTTGGCTGTGACGAACTTTTCAATATCAGGGTGCCATGATTCCATTATTCCCATATTTGCACCCCTTCTTTTTCCGCCTTGTTTTACCACATCTGTAATTGTGTCTATAATTCTCATGAATGAGATTGGACCTGAAGCAACGCCAGAAGTTGATGCTACTATATCACCTTCAGGACGGAGATTAGAATAGTTAATCCCAACTCCTCCACCCGATTTGAATATCATTGCTGCATCGGTCGACGATTTCATAATCTCTGTCATGTCATCTTTCATATCCAATACGAAGCAAGCTGAGAGTTGGCCAAGTTTTGCTCCGGCGTTCATAAGAGTTGGAGTATTTGGAAGGAAGTCCTTTGACACCATCAAATTATAATATTCAATAATTCTATCAGAATACTTTGACAAGTGACCTTCAGCAATCAGCCGTAAAAGATCTTTAAAGCTAATTTTCATATGGCCGATTTTTGCCAATTGGATATAATGTCTAATCATTGATTCAAAATGGTATCTGTTAAGATAATAATTGCCAATTTTTAGTTTCATATGAAAACCTTCTATTTTTTTATAATATTCTTCAGCTTCGGTGATATTTTGAACAACTACATCGTTATTAGAGTACAATTCTGAATCGTAGAGTATATCAGAGATTGTTACCAGAATTGCGACTCGTTCAAAAAGTGATTTAGGCTCTTCAATTATTTCATTATTATTATCCCTTAACAAGTAGCGTGAAGCCAACACCCTGAGAGAATTAATATCAAAGGATTTATCCACTTCATCTAGATCTTTCTTGTTTAGAATCTTCTTCTTTTCATCTCTGATCTTGCGTCGTTCGTGTCTATAGAGGATGTACGCCTTGGCCGTCTCTGAAAGTCCCTCCTCAATTAAGATCGATTCAACCATGTCCTGGACATCTTCAACGCTAGGAATTCGATTGGTATCTAAAACAGAAAATTGCTGATCCATTTTTTGTACAACTTTTTCTGATAATTTTTCAGCAAGCTTGTAGTCTGCGTTACCTGCTGCCATTAATGCTTTGTAGATGGCATTAGAAATCTTTGAGTTATTAAAATCGACTAGTCCTCTATCCCTCTTCTTAATTTGCGCAATTGGTTTTTTGTTTTTGTTTGAAGAATTATCAATCTCAGTAATTTCTTTTGCCATATCCCTTTATACAGCTATAGCTTAGCTTAAAAGGATTATCTTACTAAAAAATAATATAATGATGGTTTAAACTATTTGATTCAATCTAATTATATTGTAAAATTAGTGGATCCGCAGTTTTGACATACTTCAGACGACGTGGATATTTTTGCACCACATGAGCTGCAGACTTTGTTTCTGTGGATTGGTCTGAAGAAATTCAAATCATGTGACTTATCAATACAGTCTATTAATTCACCATCCGTAAGGTCGCTTACGTCAACATTAAGTGAAACTCCACCATTCAGTAATTTATCGATTGAGTTACTTGATTCTATTATAGGATCGGTATTTGAAAGTAAATCCCTCCCGTTTATAAGAAGACCTTGTGAATAAGATTTTATCATCGTTTCATCGCTAGCTTCACGGTACATGTTACCATATTTTTCTGAGTCTAGAGAAGCTAATCTTTTATTGCTGTCATCTGTAATCATCGCAATTCTTATAGAATCATCCTCAGCTTCTTTTCCTTGAATCGAAGCGACTTCAACAGCAGTATGCAATACCTTTTGAATTATTTCTTCTCCATCAAATTCATGTCCTAGTATATTATAAACAGACTCCCTTATACCAGTCAAATTAATCACCAGATTCATTTTGCTTAATTTCATCATTTGTGTTATATTAGCCAATACAGGGAGCATTTCTCTTCGCGTCATTTCCAAAATGGAGTTCTTCCTTGCCAACAGGGCAGAAACAGCTGGTTTTATCATCAGTGCCAATCTGGCTCTGAAATAAGTCTCGTCTTTATTGGACTGAAAAGCTAATCTGGGCAGATTTATTGCTAAGGATTGTAAACTTAGGACTGAACTAGCTTTCTCATCAGCTAGAGTTTTTACTATCCCGGTATGACTTCTAAAATTCTTAGATATAGACAAAATTCCTCCATGTTTAACAATATTGCCTAATAGATCTGAATTTGCTTTTACCGAATCGTGATCATTACCAACTAAAGATAACCCAATTTTGGGAATAGGAGTATGATCCAAATATTTCATATACGCACCCAAAATGGATCTAGTGATTGAACCACCATCGAGTGGGATAGGAAAAGTAATTACTGGAAATCCTGACGACGAATATGACCTTGAAATCGATGATGAAATAAATGCCCTAAAAAATACAGATTCGATATTTTCATTATTATTTTGAATCTTATTCGAAATGGTAGATATAAAATTATCAAGTATTATCTCCCTTGAGGCTTCCCTACTTAAGACCGAAACTAATATGGGTAGAACTGCTGTGATATCATCAATTGTCCGAATCGGTTTCAGTCTTGAAACATTCAAGTATTTTCCCTTAAAGTTTAGACCGTCTTCAATAATATTCCTAGTATCAATAAAAACAGTGTCTGGCATCAAGTTCCATAGCCCGGTGTTCGAAATATTTAGTTCCCCAGCAAGATGCATATCCGTGATGTCTTTGGGTAACACATTGAATAGCAGGTTTTCGGAAAAAACAGCAAGAGATGTTTCTGATAAAATCCCTTCTACTCCATTTTTGCTATACATAGGGTTGTTAAACATATCTGAGATATCAGATCCAGGAAGACCCAGCCTGGCAAGTTTTGATCGAAATTCCTCATAGCCGTGTTCAATTAAAATTGAATTCACAGTTTCTCTAATAAGCGAAGACGTAAGATAGACCGTTTGGAATTTGTAAACTTTGTTTTCAACTTCTTCAGTAATTTTATGTGCTTGTTCAAGAGGCATGTTGGCCTCCCGGACTAATGATTGAGTTATCCTATTAGAATTAAATTCTTCAATAGAATGTCTAGAAGTCCTTACGTACATTTTTCCGCTTTCAATTATCGATCTCTCTTCAATTTGTCTTGCCAGACTGAGGACTAATTTTCCGAGATTAGTAATTGTATATCTTCTTTCTGCTTTATTTAATGCGACAAGAGACTGCCTCAACAGCTTCCGCAAATGGTAGGCAAATTTACCAGACTCTTTTTTAGATTTAAAACCTGCTAATGATTTTAATTCTGAATAAGTTAAAGGTCCCTTGGAATTTAGAATACGAAGTATATCGATTCTGTTAGGACTTGCCATAACAGAAAAAATCATCCTAACTCTTTTTGCTGCTTGTAAAATTCCACTAGGTTTAGTTTCAGTTTGAGTTATAACATCATGACTCGCCTCTATCTCCATCTCACCCGATATTATCCTGAGATAATTTAAAATTGGGTCGTAAATAGTTATTGACTAACCGTACAAAACAATTTACCTGTTATGCATTAGAAAATCAAATTTAGATCATTACTTCGTTTTCCTCTAATAGGGATTCTAATTCATCCCTGTTTTTCGTTACATTAATCGTAGCAGGTACATCGGGTAACTTTTGTCTTGTCTCTTCTTCAACGCTCTGTTCAACTTCACTTAAAATTTTTAGTGCTTCTTCATCTACAGGCATTGGTATTCTTAACTCAGGATTAACATTGTAATTCAGTATTTCAGATGAAGCGCATGTAACATCGTTCAACACCTCATGTGCAGTTGGTATAACCATTGAAATATCTTTTTCAATATCCTTTATCAAATCTATCGTTGGATTAAGAGTATCCATTATGACGGCAAATTCACCTATTATAGTGGAACGTAGAGCTACAACTTCAAGTGACATCACCATGTTTCTTGTTGTATGCTGAATTTTATGTATATTTACAAGCTCAGTAGCTAGGGCCCTGGCACGAACGTTGTTACCCACTTTGATGTTTTGCACAATTTGTTTTCTAAAATCAAGATCCATCATTTTGAATTTCTTTGAGAGCTTATTCAACTTTGTAATCTGATTACTAATAACCTGAGCAGCATTAGATAGGTCATTTTGAAACTGAGTATTATGCTGCATCAGAAAAAATATGAATTAGGATGAATGTAAAAATAATTGTCAGTGTCTATCGACAAAAGAGTAACATAAAGCTAATCTAAAAAATTTCTAGTATATGATTAAATCTTGCAATAAAGGAAACGAACAAGGGAACAAGAATAATTAGCCATATGCCGTATCTTTGCTTTTTAAAATAATAATACGCTTAGTCACCTTGTTTTTCTAAAGTTAGTCCATGCTTTGCATCATAACCTTTTACCTTGACAGTCGATCCTATAGGTAGTTCGGCTGGTGTTTTGATTCCTGGTAGAAATCCTGAAGCTGAAATAGGAGCATCTTTCAGCTTGAAAACTACCCATGCATATGAGTTAATATCATCAAAACCTTCAGGAGCTACTGATTGAATAGTATGCGTCACTACTGTGCCAATACCCGGAAATTCAATAAATTCAAAATCATCTTTAGAGCATTGACTACAATAGTACATGGTCTCAAGCATAATTTTTCCACAGTTCCTACACTTGTTAGCTAGAATTCTTCCACTATTCGCTGTTTGAATAAATCTTTCATGTGTACTAGGACTTTTTTCCAATCTGTTACACCCAAAACTAGACTTTTTGAAATATATGAACTGCGGCACTTGCTCCAGTAGCTCCAAAGTTATGCGTTAGGGCTATTTCAGCGTCATTTACGGATCTGTTCCCAGCTGCACCAGTGAATTGTTCGAAAACTTCGACAACTTGTCCTACTCCTGTAGCGCCAATAGGATGTCCTTTAGATTTTAGTCCTCCTGAAGGATTAATTGGAATCTTTCCATTTCGATGAGTAATTCCTTCCCTTGCAGCAATTCCACCCGTGCCCTTTTTAAAAAATCCTAGATCTTCAATGTCAATTATTTCTGCAATGGTGAAACAATCATGGACTTCTGCAAAATCAATGTCTTTTGGTGTGACTCCTGCCATCTTGTATGCTTGGTTTGCCGCAATTATTGTACTTGGGATAGTCGTGATGTCTTCTCTGGATTGTACAGCAGCAGGTGATCCACCTCTCCCAGAACCGATAACTTTTACATATTTGTTACCAACCTTCTTGGCAAATTCTTCTGTACACAAAATAACCGCTGATGCACCATCAGAAAATGGGCAACAATCATAGACCTTTAATGGAGAGGCTACAACTGGTGAATTCAAAACATCATCTACTGTTATAGTTTTTCTGATGTGAGCCTTTGGATTTAACATTCCATTTTCATGATTCTTGACTGCAACATATGCCAAATCCTCTTCTGTGGCTTTGTATTTAGTTAAATAAGCTCTGGCAATAGAAGCAAACAGTCCCGGAAATGAAGCGCCATTTCCACCTTCAAAAAAGAAATCAGAACAATATGAAAAAAGTGTGGTACTCAAAGCAGTTCCGGTATGAGTTACTTTTTCTACACCAACGGCCAATACACAATCATAAAAACCCGCAGCAACATTTGCATAAGCCTCTCTAAACATTACGGAACCCGAGCCGCAAGCAGATTCGATTGTTAGTCCGGGTATATGAGGAATCCCAAGGTTGCTCATCAATACTGGTGCCATATGTACTTGCTTATCAGCGACACCAAATACATTTGATATATAACCTGCTTGAATATCCTTCGGCGTAATTCCAGCCGAATCAATCGCATTTTTTGCGGCATCCAAACCCAACTCAATAACACTTTGACTTAGCTTACCATATTTTGTACTTCCAGCTCCAAGAACGCATACATTATTTACCATTTATATGAAAAATATTCATTGAGAATATAAAAATGTTCGAGAAAGATGTGCGTCGGAAGAAATTTTGATAATATCATAGTCAATGATGATTTCCTATCCGTATTCAGTTAATAGTTTTATCAACCCCAAAATCTAAATTATGATTATCTATAACTATTTTGATTGCCAGGAGAATTTCAAGGGCCAGTCTCGAAACAATACAAACTTGTAATTTGCGAAAAACCACTCGCCGCAAAAAGGATATCTGAAGTCCTAGGATCTAAAAAAATGATTAAGAGCGAACCTGCTCCAGGTGTAGTTATTTTTGAAATTATTTCAAATAAAGATCAACGATTTATTGTCTGCTCAGCACTAGGACATTTGTACAGTTTGGATCCTATTGAAAAAAATCGAAAAAGATATCCAATATATGAGGTGAAATGGTCTCCACGACATTCAGCTATTGTAAGAGAAAAAAGAAGAATTATACAAACATTGAAAGTCATAGCAAATATTTCAAAGCGTGCTTCTGGATTTATACATGCATGTGATTACGACCTAGAGGGTGAGCTCATCGGTTACAACATACTCCAATATGCTTGCAATAATAAATATGAAGTTTCTAAGAGGGCCAAATTTTCTTCCCTTACTGATTCAGAAATAAATCAATCATTTAATAATTTACAAGAAACCAATATCAGAATTGCTGACGCTGGAAAGGCTAGACATTTAATCGATTTTATTTTTGGTATAAACATATCTAGGGCGCTAGTTAATTGCCTGAACGTTTCCAATCAAACTAACCACTATTACAATTTAACCATTGGAAGAGTTCAAGGGCCTACCTTGGGACTTATTGTAAATAGAGAGACAAAAATCAGAAACCATATACCAGATCCAGTATGGTATGTTTCTGCAAAATTTGAGAAGGATGGTTCTCATTTCAAAGCTAATTTAATCTCTGTAGTTCATAAATCCTCAGAAATAGAAAAAACAGTAGCTAGTTGTGAAAATGGAACAGGTGTTATTAATGAAATTGTTCGGCGTAAGAAGAAGATCAATCCTCCCACACCTTTCAATATTAGTAATTTACAAAAAGAAGCTTATCGAATTTTCAAGATGTCACCTGCAACAACTCTTTCTATTGCAGAATCTCTCTATCTGACTGCATTAATTTCATATCCTCGTACTTCCAGTCAGAAACTTCCTCCATCCATAGGGTATAAACAAATACTTGAACAATTAAGCATAAACTATGTCACTAAGAATGAAAATATTATAAAAGAATTGTTAAGTAGAAAATATTTGGTTCCCTATCAAGGTAATGAAGAAGATCCTGCCCATCCGGCAATTTATCCTACAGGAGTAAAACAAAAAAGACTTAACATACTCCAGCAAAGAATCTTAGACCTTATTATTAAGAGATTTATATCTACATTTGGAAAGAGTGCTGTAATAAAATACACTGAAGTAACTATTAATGTGAATGGGCATAATTTTATAGCGAATGGTAATACGATCTTAAACGATGGTTGGATTCCTATTTATGAACCTTATTTTAGTATCAATGATTCTAATTTACCAGAACTTAAGATTAGTGAGACTGTAAAAGTGAGTGAAGTCGCTGCATTGGAGGATTTTACAAGACCGTCTGCCAGATATAACCAAGCAAGCCTTTTGGATAAGATGGAATCCGAAGGCATTGGGACAAAATCTACCAGAGCTGAAATAATCAATTTATTGATAAATCGTAAATACATAACTCAAGACAAAACTGGAATAGAACCTACGGAATTGGGTTTTACTATACTCAAAACCATGAATAAATTTGTTTCTGAGATTGTTTCAACGAGATTAACTAACTTTCTTGAATCCAGTATTAAAAGAATAGAGGAGGGAAATATCACTATGAACGATGTTCGCAAATATCTAGAAAAATCTTTAGAGAGCCCTTTAAACAAGATCAAAACAAACGAAGGGTCAATTGGTAATGAAATAAAAAATGTATTGACTAATTCTGATAATGAAATGACAATTGGTAAATGCCCAAAATGTCATAATGGAGAAATGATTTTGATCAAGTCTCGTAAATCCAATAAACGATATATTGCTTGTTCTCAATATAGAGTGACGGGTTGTAATGCTATTGCATCAGTGCCCCAGTTAGGCTTTATTATAAAGAGTAATACCATTTGTTCTTGTGGATGGCCTATCTTAAGGATTATGTTTGCAAGAAAAAAGTTATGGATGATTTGCGTGAATAGGGTATGTCCCGAAAATAAATAAAACAAAACTGATAATCATGATTCAGATTCGAATACATCGACATAATTTTTGTAGACATCAGTTCTTCTATTTTTTAAAAGCGGAAGTGTCCTCCTTATTGTATCTATCCTTGAGTTATCAATATCTATAATTTCCATACCTTCTCGATTTCCCATGTCAATTAGGGTAGAACCAAATGGATCAATAACCATACTACGACCACAATAAATATTACCAAGCTGATTTGGTGCTATTACATAAACACCATTTTCTATAGCTCTTGCTTTCAACATTATTTCCCAGTGTTCTTGTTTCATAAATCCAGCTACCCACGCAGATGGAGATACCAATATACTTGCACCATTGACAGTTAGAATTCTAGAAATTTCTGGAAACCGCATGTCATAACATATCAGTAATCCAAGATTTCCGACAGATGTTCTTGTTGGACTTTCAATATTACTACCTGCCAATAGCTTATTAGATTCCTTGAATCCCAGGGCATCGTACAAATGAACTTTTCTATATATTGATTCTAATTTTCCACGGTCATTAATTATTACAGCAGTATCGAAGACCTTATGATTCTGTTTATTGGTATTGATAATTTCGTATATTGTTGCAATCACATTTATTTTGTTTCTTTTGGCAGAGTTTGACAACATCGATATGAAGTTACCATCTATTGTTTCTGCACTTTTGTGCAATTCTTTTGGTTTTTGTTCGGCTGGAGAATATGCCATTTGAAACTCTGGAAAGCAGATTAATTGCGCCTTGTTCTTGGCAGCTTTATTGATTAATTTTAATGAATAAGCTAAATTTTGTTCCTTACTCGCTGAAGATTTCATTTGAACTAGAGCAGCTCTAAATTTTTTTTTCATCTACCTCACCTTTAGAGTATAGAATAAAATTTTTTCTAAACACAAGGCTAGTGGCCAAAAATTAGTCAACCCCTTTCGGCAGAATATGCTTGTTTCTTATGTGAATATCCTCTTTCTTCCAAAAAATCCCAATTTTTCCCACATATTACACAGGTAATACGATTTTCATTTTTGAATAATTCTAATTCGTAATGGCTACAACGGATCTGGTATTCTTTTTTCATGGAATCCATTTCCCTCAAAGTGTCTATGTGTCTCACAGAATTTTCCGTCATATTGTGAAATACTTGATTTGGTCACTTTTATCTTTCTTTTGATTTCCAAATTTCCAAGTAATTGCAATTCAAATAAGCTATCTTCTAAAAAAGGATAACTACTAGTAAAGTTGAGTAAATTTGATAAGCAGCTGAGAGGATGAGAGTTTAATGAAAAAATGTCCTATTTGTGGGTGTACGCAACACAAGCTATTTGGATGTGCAAGACATTGGTTAAGTCATACAAAGAATGTTGACGGAAATTGTAAAGAAAGGTAATTTTAGACTATTTTATTTCATACAATGCTATCGATAGTTTTAATGCCATGGTATCGTCCGTTTTTTCCGCTAGGGGCAATATGTATTTCTGCGTTTCTTCCTTATATCGTAATGCCTTTTCCTTTTTTATGTCGTTTTTCAAAAATCGAGCGTTGTCCAAACGGTCTGCAAGTTTTATGAATCGAGACATTTTTGGGCCTTTTGAAATATTTTCGAAATATTTGACAAGTAATTTTTCTCTATTTTCTTGATTTGTCTTTGGTTCAGTCAAGTTCTTGATAGTGTCGTACACATTTTCTCCAAAATTTAATTTCAAAAATTCAGCAATTTCATGATCGTCCTTACTTTTTTCTATAGCTTCATGTAGAATAGCTGCACAAATTGTATCTACGTCATGAACTTTTAACTCGTCAGATAATATTAATGCGACCTTCATAGCATGATTGATGTATGGTTCATGGCTTTCATTTCTAAATAATCCCGAATATACATTAGCGGCAAAACTAAAGGCTTTAGTAATCTTCACAACGTCATTAAGGTTATCTCCAAATGGTTGAATTAACCTAGTAAATGCTACTTTCGTAAAATTATTCAAATTCCATTGCATCTTGATTCACATACTTAACTAATCAATTATTTTTAAATAGTTTCTCAAATATGCTAATCAATAAACCTATTCAGTTCTTATTCTACTATTATCCGTACGATTAGGGAAGATGTCCAATATGGAAATAAACGAATTGGAATGGTATTTCAGAGATTTCTTGTTTAAAAATCATAACAAGGGTGTACTGCAACTCGAAACAGAAACTATCCCGAAGAACATGATTGAAACCTATCTTAGGTATAGAAATGTAGATCAAGGACATATTTCTTCAATTTTAGAAATCGTACTGGAAAACCTAATCTTATCCAATTTTATAGAACGTATAGATAATTTTGTAGGAATAAGAGATGGCATCTCGCGCTTACAATGTAGTAAATGCTATTACATATGTTATCTTGGAAATTTAGAATCAAAGGTCTGTTTAAGATGTCGAAATAACGAATTGGATATGTTCCCAAAAAAACATTGATCTTGAAAATCTTATTTTTTATGACTTGAGATTAATCAATCGCGTTTGACTTTGGAATAAAGAGATTTAGGAATATTTAACCGTCTTCGATCTAGAGTCAATTATTGAAACTCATATATAGAACTTTAAGAAACATTCCTAGTTGAAAAAATGTCTGCTTTAACCATAAGGAAGTTTTATGAAGAAATACTTCAATTTGTAGGAAAAAAAGTTTCCATAGAGACATCTTATGAGAAGAATTATAGCGGAATACTAACTGCTATCGACGAAAAATTGGATACTGTTCTAGAGAATGTAGAAGGTCATGGAATATTGAGAATTATCATAAACGGATCATTTGTGAAAGAAATAAAGCTTTTGGAAAAGCCATTCGATCTTAAGGGGCTTGCAGATCGTCTATCAAGAGTATTCCCTGGTCTCGTAAAAATCAGAGATGATGTAAAAGCAATAATTGTCATGGATAAGATCAAGGTAACTGAACATGGGATTGAAGAAGGCACTGGTTTAGCTGCTGATAGGGTTAAATCAATATATGAAGAATTCATGAGGGAGTTCAAGAAGTAAATTTGTTATTTGAGGTCAGATATTCTGACCTGGCAGGAAGGATAGGAAAAATCAAAACTCCTAGTGGGACTTTTGAGACGCCTGCCTTTATCCCTGTTCTACATCCTGTCTCACAGTCTGTAGATGTAGAGTTTTTAAAGAAAT
Organism: Nitrososphaeraceae archaeon; assembly: GCA_036566445.1. Lineage (GTDB taxonomy): Archaea > Thermoproteota > Nitrososphaeria > Nitrososphaerales > Nitrososphaeraceae > TA-21. The sequence continues at coordinate 17,795 of DATCWH010000006.1, read as the reverse complement.
TAGGTTTTGAGGCAGTTATCACAAACGCGTACATCGCATTAAAACAGTATGGAGATTTTGCACGCGAAAAGGGTATTCATAAATTAATGAATTTTGACGGTCCAATAATGACAGATTCCGGTGGCTACCAAGTACTCGAATACGGTTCTATTGAACCAGAGCCTTCATTTATAGCCCAATTTGAGAATGATATTCAAAGTGATATTTGCGTACCTCTTGATAAGCCAACAGGGTATGGACTGAGTTATGAACTAGCTGAAAAGTATGTTAATGAAACTATTAGAAATTCCCAAGAAACATTGAATCTGATCAAGAGTAACAATAACCGAAATTCTGTTTGGGTAGGTCCAGTGCAGGGTGCTGAGCATCTTGACTTGGTTAAGAAATCTGCGGGATTACTTGACGCTATGGGATATGAAATGTTGGCTCTTGGCAGTCCTGTCCAATTACTAGAATCGTACGAATTTGCAATATTAGCAGACATGATAGGAACTCTGAAGTCAATTGTTATGTCCAAACCTATTCATCTCTTTGGAGCTGGGCACCCTTTAACGATACCATTGGTAGTAGCGTTAGGATGTGATACATTTGATTCTGCATCATATATGTTGTATGCAAGAGACAACAGGTATATGCATCCAAATGGTACTTCAAGATTGGATAAGTTGACATACCTAACATGTCAATGTCCAATTTGTATAAATATGACAGTTAAAGAATTTGTTAGCTTTGAACATGATGAAAAGATAGACAAATTGGCTAAACACAATCTCTACGTTTTAAGATCCGAAGTTTTGTCGGTAAAACAAGCTATTATGGAAGGAAGACTTTGGGAATATGTTGGGCAAAAAGCACGAGCCCATCCTAAATTAATGGAGGCCTTTAAATTATTCATGAATTACAAGCACTTAGAAGATGGCACACCATTGTTTAAGAAAAAAGCAATATTTTTTATGGAATCAATCGATCAATATCGACCAGAAGCCTCCAGACTAAAAAGGATTTTCAGTTCATTTAGAACGAACAAGAAAAAGATAATTCTATTCCCTGATACGCAAGTTTCTCCCTTTTATTGTTCTCAGGAATATCAAAGATTATCAAAGAAATATTCAGATTATCAAATTTGTGCTTATAATCCTTTTATTGGTATCATTCCAGCTGAAATTTCAGATATTTATCCTGCTGCTCACAACTTGATATCTAATAAAAAATTTAATTTCAATAATAATAAAGAGTATCCAACATTTGTTAGTTCATTAGAAAAATTTCTATCGTGTAATTTTTTTGATGATGTGATAATTGTTGCCGACGATTTCATGCAAGGGATAGTGCACGACATACCAATAAAATCTAAAAAGTTAAGGATTACCAAATATGGTGGTGATGTAATAGAACAACTATAATGATTTATTTATTCTAGATCTTGATAAATTTATTTTGTAGTCGAGTTTTTTGCTTAAATATTAGAAATAATTAAAATAATTAATAAAAATGGCAATTGACTATGAATTCATTTATACGTTTTGTGAAGAGTTATTAAATTTGGATATATCTCTTCGATGGATTGGTATTTCAAATAAATATGGTGTTTTGATTAACGTTGAACAACGCAAAGGATTAAAACCATTAATGTCCGAAGAGGAAAGTGAAGAGTATGCAGCTGCAGCAGTCTCAAGATATAGAACTAGGGTTAAATTTCAATCAAAAATTGGGAAACTAAATTACGCTGTGGGCAGATATGAATACGTAACCCGGATTACTATTCCTATAAGCATCGACTATTTTCTCCTCTTAACAATTGATAAAGAGAAAAATTACGATGACATAATTCTTAAAAAGATAATTCCATTTATCGATAAAAATAGGAGCAAGTTTGATTCTGATAAGCTAAATGATTGATCATATGCCGACTGCACATAAGTGCACTAAATAAACTAAAAATTATGATTTGATGTCATTCACAAAACTCTTGTAAATTGATAGTACTTCCTCCTCGCTTTTAGCTCCTACAATAGTCGCTGCACCACTAGTCATAAAGCTTATTAAAAGATTATCAGAACTTTTACTCATAATGGTTAACCCCAGTTCTCCTTTTGTTTTAATTGTATAACCCAGCCTTTGTGCACTTTTTTCAATTCCAATCAGGTTTAGCGATGACGAAATTTGTGCAGGTGTAACGGTGTACGTTCTCTTACCTCGGTCACGACCACATAGTTCCTCAATTATTAGTTGCTGTGTTTCCACCTGACTTCTATCTACTCTTTTTGTTCCGCATGAAGGACACTCTTCATGTCTAAATACTGAAACCTTTTCGAGGGACAGATCGTTTAGATCTATATACAAGAGTTTATTTTCTAGTGTTGGTTTTTCGCCAAGAATAATCTTGACTACTTCAGAAACTTGAATACCGCCGACTAGATATAAAATTGATGGATGCACACCCTCAGTACTGCAAGTAGGCATATCGCCTTCAGCTAATGCAGGAAAGATACACCGCAGACAGGCAGTTTTATTTGGAATTATTGTGCAGATTGAACCTAACATGCTCAATGCGCCCGCATAGATAAGAGGGATATTCAGTTTAATGCATGCGTCATTTAGTGCATATCGGGCATCTATACTATCTAATGCGTCCACCACTATATCAAATCCTTTAACAATGCTTTCAGCTGTATATTTAGTAACAGAATTTGGAAGAGCTTCGATCTCAACACTTGAATTTATTTGCTGAAGTTTTTCTTTTGCAGCTTCGACCTTTACTCTGCCTATGTCATTTTCAGTATAAAGGTGCTGTCTGTGTAAATTAGAAATTTCTATGATGTCTCTGTCTACTATCTTCAATTTTCCGATACCCATCGCAGTTAGCTGTGTAACTACCGGATTGCCGATGCCTCCAACTCCAACAACACAGACTTTTGCCTTCCTAAGTTTTTCTAATCCGACGAATCCTATTTCCTCGAGCATTATCTGTCTAGAGTATCGTTGCAAATCCTCGTTCTTCAATTCAGAACCGCCAGCTACTGCTGGAAGAATGTAAATAGAATCCCCATTGTTAAGCTTCGTAGCCATGCCATCATTACTAAAGCGCATATTTTTTCCGTTTATGTAAATATTAATTAATGACCTTGGTTTGCCGTTCAAATCCAAAACTTTACGCTTAAAATCTTCTCCGAGCTGTTCTGTTACTTTGGTAAATGCATCTTGTAGATCTATGGCATCTATTGGAATTTTCTTCTCCCCGCTACCTTTCGTAAGAACAGATGGAACAATAAATTCGATACTTGTCATTCTATACTCATCCCTGTCATGTAATCATTGCAGATACAGTTTGTACGTCTGGCTTAACTATGTCAAGTTTAGGCAATACACTTAGTATTGCGTCAGTAGATTTCAATCCGTTACCAGTAACATAACATACTACTTTTTCATCTCTTTCTATAAATCCATCATCAACCAGTTTTTTGAGTACAGCAATAGAGACACCACCTGCAGGTTCAGTAAAAATTCCTTCAGTTTTAGCTAGTGTCATAATTCCATCAATAATTTCATTATCAGTAGCTTCTTCAGCAATACCACCGTACTGTTTCAATCTTTTCAAAACATAAATACCGTCTCCAGGATCCCCAATAGCTAAACTCTTTGCGATTGTATCCGGTCTTTCTACAGGAACTATTTCTTGTGTATTTTTCTTAAAAGCATCAACTATTGGAGCGCAACCATGTGGTTGTGCCGCTGTAACTTTTAGATTTGAAACGTCCCCAATAAGTCCTATTTCATTTAACTCTTCAAATCCTTTGCAAATTGCATTTAACATTGCCCCACTACCAACGGGTATAATGAGATGATCTGGAACTTCCCAGTTAAGTTGTTCAGCTACTTCAAACGCCAATGTCTTTGAACCTTCCACATAATATGGTCTCATATTAATATTTACAATTCCTATGCCTTTTGAATCTCCTATTATTGAGGCAACCCTATTGGCATCGTCATAAGTCCCTTCAACTGCAACAAATTTGGCACCGTATGATAATGCCTGTGCAATCTTGACTTTTCCAATATCAGATGGTGCAAAAATATAACATGGCAAATGGGCTTTAGCAGCATGGGCGGCTGTTGCCGATGCTAAATTACCAGTTGATGCACATCCCACTGCCTTGAGTTTGATCTCTCTAGATTTTGAAATGGCGACGCCCGCAGGTCTGTCTTTGAATGAAAAAGTTGGATTTACAGAATCGTTCTTTATGAAGAGATTCTTAAGGTTTCCGATATGTACTCCTAATTCCTCAGCATATTGCAGAGGTGTAAAACCAGCATGAATATTCACTATAAAGTCCTTATTAGAAATTGGCAAGAGCTCGAAATAGCGCCAGTATGTTTTATCCTGTCTTGAAGAAAAAGTGTCCCTCCTTAAATCCGCTGGAACATCATATATAACATCGAGTGGACCGAAACACTCATCGCATATGTATTTGAATATTGGAGAATATTCAGCGCCACATTCTCTACACTTTAGAAATCGGATAGAACCCATGTATACTCCACTAACAACAAATAATCTGGTAATAAATATCACTAATAGTAATTTTAGTATTACTTAATTTTTTTACTCTAAAATTTTATAAATAATAAATATCAACTAGATCAAAAATAGCACTTATTCACAATTCAATATAATTATTACATAATTATATGGAATAAATTGTCAATTTATTCAGGATGTAACCTCTTATGGAAACATGACTTATTTCCTGTATGACATGCAGGGTTTTTTGAATCTACTAGGTAAATTACTGAATCATTATCACAATCAACTAGGATATCCTTTACTTCTTGTATATTTCCGGATTCTTCACCTTTCATCCAGAGTTTTTTACGAGAGACACTCCAAAACCAGGCATTTCCCGTCTTGACTGTATTTTCTATTGCTTTTCTATTTGCATAGGCAAGCATCAAAATATCTTTAGTATTAATATCTTGGACTACCACAGGGATAAGTCCATCTCTCTTTACAAAATCTAATTTATCAATGAATTTATCATGAATCTTCATTAGCATTCGTTCTTGACAAGATAAGTTTTGGTATGTATTGAATATAAGTCTAGCATCTTATAAAGTTCAGGTAGTTCTTTTTATCCCAACCATATATGGAATCTGACTTGATATCTTTCAGTTTTCTACATGCATAAAAATTGTTTCTCGAAAACCATAAGGTCTAACTAAATGTATTATAGGTTTTTTGTCATTGAACAAAAATTCAAATGAGCTTAAACTTAATATTCTGATTGTGGAATAGCCGATAACAAAATTGGTGAGGATATATTCACTGAATTATACTTGAATACTGGATTTTCAGTCTTAGCAGTCTATCTTGAATTACTACTTTCAGGATCATTAAGGGCTAATAATAAATCCGTGAATTTTCCAAGTAGTCAAATTTATCTTCTGAAATAATTAAATCCTTATGACAATTATCGCACAAAAAATATTCGTTACTTGAAGGCAATTCCTTTCCACATACACTGCAAAACTTTTTCAATAGTCCCTTATATGAAAAACTAATCTATAAAGTTAACCGTGTTTATCAAAAATCAAAAATCATATCTATAAAGAAAGAGTATTTATTCTTTCTTTTCATATTATAATGAGAGGTATAATATTTAAGAATCTGAAAATTTCCCCCTCTTTTCAATTCTTATCTTCTTTTAATTTATTGATTTTCATTTGTATAAGATCAAAACCTTGTTGCCAAAAAGAGGCATCAGTGATTTTAAATCCAGAATCCCTAAGCAATGTTTCTGGTTTTTCCGATCCTCCTGCAGATAATATCTTGAGGTATTTTGAAATAAACGATTTACCTTCTTCACGATATTGCTGATAAAGTGAAAGCACAAGTAAATTACCAAATGAATAAGCATAGCAGTAGAAAGGAGTATGGAAAAAATGTGGGATATAAAGCCATTCCCACTTAAAATCGTCTGGAATACTTATTGAATCTCCAAACTGGGTTTTTAAATTATTCATATACAATTCAGATATCTTGTCGATAGTAACACCCTGCTCTACAATATGCTTATGCGCTTCTATTTCAAAAATTGTAAAAAATGCCTGACGCATAATCGTTGCATACATATCATCAATTTGTTCTGCCAAGAAAATCTTTTTCTTTTCTCTATTTAGTTTCTTGTATATTTCTTCATTAAGAAGCATCTCGCCGAAAACGGATGCAGTTTCAGCTAATGGAAGCGGAGCATGTGATACCAAAATTGGTTTATTGCATGCGAACATGCTATGTATTGCATGCCCAAATTCATGAGCCATTGTCGACACATCTCTCATCAGTCCGTCAAAATTTAGAAGTACATAAGGAGTTCTTTGCGGGGAAACAGTATAACAAAATGCTCCTCCAGTTTTTCCATTCCTAATTTCAGAATCAATATGACTTTCTTTAAATAAGCGCTCAGTGTAGGTGCCAAATCGTGGATCAAAATTATGAAAAGTATCCAGGACTAATTTTGCAGCATTCTTAAACGTAAATTTAAGAGTATTTTTACTTGAAATTGGTGCATAAAGATCATATCGTCTCAGTTTTTTAACACCAATCAATTTTGCTTTTTCCATAAAATAATCCTGAAACAAATGGGCATTTTCTTTACAAACTGATAACAGTGTCTCAATTGTAGTATCATCTATGTTATTATAAATATTCCTGACTGAAATCGGAGATTTGAATCCTCTGATAGAAATATTTTCATCTTTCCATTGGGTTACTAAATTTTGGAAGATTTCTCCCAATACCCCACTATTTTTCTCATATGTCTTGAATAATGCCTTATACGCATATTCCCTCTCATTTGCATTTGAGCTCCTTATTAACGAAAGAAGTTTTTCCTTATTTGTAAAAGTCTTAATTATCTTTTTATTTCCTCGTTTCTTTACAACAGTAAATTCAAAATTATTAGTCATTCTATCATAAATTTTTACAAGGGCGCTAGGACCCGTTACCTCCAGAGTGTTGATAATTTTCTCTTCCGACTCATTGAGTGAATATTTTGCGACTAATCTTTTATGCCTTAAATATTCCCTATAAACATTGGAGATGCTGTTGATTAATCTCTGGGCATTATTCTTGTCAAGTTCTTTCTTGAACCATAAATCAAAAAATAAAATCTGGTTACTAATCTGTGAACTTAATTTTTCTGTTTGAAGAACTAGAGCCGCAGCTTCGTTGGATGAAGTATCGGCAGCGTATTTAAGATGAGCAAAACTATTCACCGTACTAAGGTCTTCCAGAATATTCTCTATCTTATGCACTAATCGTTCAAAAATCGAGATGCTCAAATCTGCTTTTAGGGTTTGTCTATAGTCTTCAAATTCCTTGACATTTTTCTTAATATTATCAACTATTCCCTGAAATTCCTTTGTTGAGCTCTCATCGACTAAATCACTAAGATCCCATTTTCCTAATTTAATATTTGAGTAACTCAACATTATTACTTTTCATCTTTAAACTATACTTCGTCTTTAATGTTTTTCTGATTGTTGAGGCAGGCTAACTTACTTCTTACAGATTGAGACAAATATCTATTAGGATATAGACAATATAGTTAATTTTGAATATAGTTATATATCATAAATATTTTAGTTAAGATACCGTAATGGTTTTCAACATAGGCATAACGGTCAGGCTGACAATATTCAGTAATTGAGGCGTATGTGAACGCCTAAACTGATTAAAAATGCCATCCTTCTATGTTGAATGAATTAGGTTGTTTAGGTGGTAAAAATTACTTATTTTTCAAGTACTCTTTTTTCATTTCTGCCACCCATCTATTTTTCTTTGAAATTAGTTTTTTTGTGAGGCGTTTTTTGCATTCCGATAGGACATAAGAGGATATGATTGGAAAGCAAATTGAAGAATCTCCATAAACTATTACATTGTTTCTGTGAGAGGTCTTTATTTTGCCCCAGCTTTTTCCTTCTTGTATGGTCGCCCCTGATAAACCCCCTGTATCAGGTCGTGCATCGGTTATTTGTATTACATAATCATGTCCACTTTCTTTTAATTTTAATATTTGGTATAATGCTGGCCCCGTTTGTTGGAAAAAATTTTTAGGTACTCCACCTCCTAATTCTATACCACCGGAAACTTTACTTTTCCAAAGGATCGCTGTTGATTCAGCAATATCCAACATTACATTTGGAAACCTTTTGACATCCTCGAATATTAAGGGTAACATATTGAGTCCTATAGAAGAATCACTAATTGCAGGAATAAAGACTGGTACATTATTTTCGTATGCCGAAACAAGAAATGATTTTTCTGGATTTATTGAATTTTCGTAGGCTGCTTTGCCAAGTTTATGAGACATATCGGCTGTTGAGTACGGTTCAGAATGGCTCTTTTCAATTTTTTTTATTTCTCTTTGAATAATAATATCTTGGGCTTGTAAAGTTCCTACTTCTTTTATATATACGTCATAAATTCGTACAATCTGCTTAGAATATAGGACATCATCGTCAACTTGAAAATGACCTTGCCTTACAGGCAAGTCGTAGGCAAAATGGAGATCATGGTAAACATTTGCCCCAGTTGTTACTATCCAATCTATAAAACCATTTTCAATAAGAGTTTTGATTGTGTTCCCCATTCCAATTGGCGTTAATGCCCCTGCGAGGGTTAAGCAAGTAGTGCATCCATTATCAATCATTTCTTTCATGATATTTGCAGCTTCAAAAAGTCTTCTTGCATTGTATCCTGTTGACCCGAAAAAATCAACCAATTGGGATACGGTCATATTTTTCGAAATAAGGGGAGGATCAATCTTTTTGCCTGTAAAAGAATGTGGTCCGTTCACCTGTTAGGATGCAGAAAAGGTATTAAAAATTTTATCTGAATGGAGATTTTTTATCTTATGAAATCTAATTATCTGCTTACATTGTCTTAATATCAGCCTAAGGATGTTAGGAGATTAGTTCCATAATCATTTGCTACCCGCTTCTCTTCATACATACTGCATTCTATACATTTTACCCCATTGTTTATTTTAACCGTATTTCCACCACAATTTAGGCACAATGAATACAACAGACCAAAATTTGTTCCATCTACAGCGATATGAATCGAAGAATTCATTAAACTGGAAATTTGACCGCGGATAATGTCGCCAATTCTATAAATCGATTTTGGCTTCCTATTATATCGATCTCTATTCCATCCTTTATTATTTCCCGTTCTCGCAGAAGCGATGGCAGATAGTCCTGCAGTAAACAATTTGTTATTAACGGAAAATAGCTTGACTGAAATCATTGATCCAAATAACATCTCCACAAAACCCATAACGACATCTCCAATTTTTGGTAATTCTTGAGAATTTATTGGATCAATTTTAATCGTCCTTCTCTTAAAATCATATTCCTTTTTACCCAAAACGCTTGATCTAATAGTTCCGTCAAGAACGAAAGTATTATTACCAGCTTGGAATTCTTCAATTTCTGCCATATATTCACCTGGAAAGACCATTCCAGACGGTTTTTTCTTCATGTAAAATAGGTGACATCAGATGTAGTTATAATTGTTACAGGAAAATGGAGATATATGAAGGATAATAATCGGACCTTCTAGCCTTTGCTAAGGCCGAATGCTAATCCTGCTGCAAAACCTCCAGTTAGTGGAATACCAGAATTTGATATAGCATCTAAGATTTGGTCGCTTATTCCAGGAAAGAATGGAGTATTCAAATCAAAACCACTAAAATTAGTCATTAAATTTCCTATAGTTTCTTCCAGCTTTGCCCAATTTAATGCAATTAATCCATTGTACTGAAGATAGTACAACATACCAAGCAATAATCCGGCAACTATGATGATTATTTTTAGTATTTTCTTTATAGCATATCCCATCAAGAAACCCAAGAAACCTCCAATTCCTATAGAGGTTGCTAGTCCTCCTATTCCTACAGAGGTGGCTAGGGAGCTAAAATCAATAAACATTCTAATGAACTATCCCAGAACCATAAATATAAGCAATATAGACATTTTTAATGAGATCTCTTAACTGCATATAGTTATGGTTTTTTTACAACAAGGCTAATTCCAATAATATCTAAGATTATAATAAATTAGTAGTTTATTATGGAAAAAAATGTTCGATACAATCGTTTTTGTAGACTTAATTATTTTCCTAAATCAAACAATCTATTAATAATCATGACTATGTATTTCTTTGATAAATGTAACAGCCGATTAAACAAGATGCCTAGAAGGAAGTTCAAAGGAGGCAGTAAATCTATGTATGTATTTGTGATACAATTATAAGTCTAGTATGTTGCTTATCCCGTTGCAGAGGTCGACGACTGATTCTCTGGTAATGTTCCAGTCTGATTCTTAATTTTATCTATGAGACCTTCACAAATATTTGTTATCACATCTTCAGGGTTAAATCCACCTGGGTATCCCCGAATCATTATCGAAATTAAACTCGTTATAACAATCTTCTCTAAATTTTTCTTCACCTAACTCAAGAAATTTTTCCTTTTCTTTTTGAGTGAAATCTTTCAAGAATTCAGATTGACCGAAAGTTGGTTGGGAAATCAAGTTTCCAGTTATTAAAGAAACGAATGAAACTATTAAAAAAACACAAAATTTTTGTTTCATTTTATTTAGTCAACAAAAGTAAGAGTCAATTATTAAAGTTGTCGCACGTGGTGATAACGATGTCAAAGCTATAAGAAGAATGTTGAAATACATTTGATAATGGTTGTAGATGAAAAAATAGAAGAAGCGCAATACTTCTTGGATAAGATTAAGAAGGCTACTGAAAGGAAAGATTTTATTCCAAATTTAAGTGCCTTCCTGTGTGCGACAAGAAGCATTCCTGACTACTTATTAGAAGATTACAATCTGAAATACGGATTAAACATTTCATTAGATAAGACACTAAATAAGGACGTATTTGAAGAAGTAGCAAGAAAAAGAAATAATCCGAATGCCATCGCATTTACCAAGGGTTATAATAATAACTTTAAGAAATTAATGAGAGACAGAATAGCAAAATTATTACTAACCAAGAGAAATATTAGAGTGCACGGGACAGACCTTCCAATACAAAAAAATGTTAGTTTATCAATTATAGAAAATGTAGATAAACAGTCTACCATTTCTAATACTACAGTCAAATGGTTGTTTGATGATTACAAAGAAGCGGACGTCATTGAAGTGTGCAAAGAGTTCCTACGATTAATGATGGATTTTGTTAAGAACGTGACGAATGAATTTCCGTAGACCCAGGATTTTTCTTAAAATCTTACAAACTCATTAGATTTTTTTTCTAAAAAATATCGGATTCTCTGACAAATTTCGAATGCTCTGGACATTTATAAATTTTATTGACCAATTAAATTTGTATCAAAAAATTTCAAAATGATTATAATATTAGAGAAGGAAAAAATAACTGAAGATGTGAATCACAAGTTAATTAAAAAGGGGTTATCATTAATTGGAATGTCAGATATACATGTTATATTTAATAAGGTAAAAACCCGTTCTATCTTATCCCCATAGATCAATATCATAATCAAGTCTCCCTCTCAGTAAAGCACTTGAACGGCAAACGGAAGAACAAGAAGATGGAATTCTATTTAATTTTTCATCATTCAATGGGATTAGAAATAACCTTTATCCTATCAACAACGCCAACAGGCAAAGGAACATCGTCAATATCCCCTATATTTTTGAATGGGTCATCGGCGAATACGTTCATTGCACTTGCACCAAATATCGTTCCGATCAACAGAACTATTGAAAGGAGAAGTAAAGTCTTTGAAGGTAAGATCATTTAGTTCCTACACAAGGTTTTGGTTTATATGAACTTGGAGGGAAAAATCCTAATATTATTCAGGAAATAAATTCTGCATTATTTTCCATTAAATAAAGCTAGAAAATATAACAGAAAAATCATACGCCCTCAAAATCAAATGAATTAACTCTAGACAAACAACAAAGTTTTAATGATTTGCTAGATGCACTTAGATTATCATTGAAAGGTTATAACATTGAATAAATTATTCCTTTAAGGTTGGCAGTTAAAAAAAGAGCAGGTACCTAATTTAGTCCGTATTTATCAATGCGGAACAATCTTTTGGCATAATTTGTTTGCATAAGAGATCGAATTACCAAATGTGTTCTTCATGAAGTTTGTACATTCCTTTTTTGTTGCAAATTGGGAATGCCAAGCATCCACTGATTCAACTAAGAAATTAACAATTATTCCCGCAGATGCTACGATAGTCAGCACCATCATTATTGTATATAACTGGTTCATATTCTCAATTGAGATTTCATATTATATATTATTTCTAGATTTTAGATTAAGAATATTGGACTAGATTTTTTATCGAATTTGTAGTAACGAAATTAAAAGATATAACCTATTTATGAATATTAACCAAATTATATTTTAATAGTTAAACATTTGAGTAATCCTATTGAAAATAAAAACAAAAAAAGAGGTTCAAGGGGTTAAAATATGCTCAAATCCAAATTGCCATCACAGTAGCAATGACCATTATTCGCCACTACATCCGAAGTCGGCAGGTGACCTTATGGATACATCTTGTGGATTATGTACCTGCGAAAAATTTGAAGATTAAACAGTTTTAATTTTATTCATTTCATAGTACAACTAAAAGTACGATTTTGATTACTAATAGCGTTAGTGATATGTGCATTATAACACTTCAATGGGCTTTATTTTATTCATTCACGTATTCAATACAGAGTTAGTTTGACTTTGGTACTTGGCACATCAACCACTGTCGTAAAGCCTTGCTTATAAATATCTAGATGCTCTAAGGCTTACTAAGAGGATATTAAATAGTAAAGATATCTCAACATATTTAATCCTCAAGATCTTGTTGGAAAGACTGAAATATGTAGTGAATGTGGTCAACAGACAAAGATAGGCCTTGCATTAGACCAAGCGCAGGATAAGAAAGGAGAAATGCATTCTCCTTACTTGAAATGTGAAGATTGCGTTTCACAGGACCTCGAGAAAGATGAAAATAAGTAATTAATTATTTATTTCCCTCCCTCCTCGAAGAGCACTTGCTAATATTAAATCCTAATACTGCTAACTCTATTCCATGAGTATACAACAAGCATTACAAAAAGAAATTGAAGAATCTAAAAAATGAATTGAATGTACCTTAGACGATAGTACTTACAAAAGAGATCTTGCAAAAAGAATTGAATTAGTAAATTGGGTTCTAGAGAATATGAAGAATCCTGATATTCAAATCTGTGCTCTAATTGAATCTAAAATGAATGAGATTACACTTAAAATTAATGAAGTGGATTCTGCAATAGAAGCAGATCCATTACATAGTGAAGTAAGAATTCTAGATTGGATTTTATATCAAGTTTGTAGTAACGAAATAAAATGAATATGACTCACAGGTAAAGAACAAACTTCATATAATGATAGTCTAGATGCTTTAAGATTAAGCCTGAAAGGGTATTTTATTAGTTAGATCCCCATCGTGAGATTCGATGGCTTCTTTTAATTTTAGAATCAATGTCCTCACGTCACGATAATGTGTGTTTTCCACAATATCCTCCACCCAGTCGTCCATTTCTTGATCTGATAGTAATGTTAGGTCTGTTCTAATATGAGTCATGTATGTCCTTTAATGTCAGTTATACTTTAATTCGGTTTTTTAGTTTTTTTATAATATTTACAATATTTTATATTTTGCAACTTGTATGTTACTGACATTTTAAGCATAAATAAAATTTTCCTCTTGCAAGCTCATTGAATCTAAAAATGAGCGAATTCAATCTAAAAATAATCAGACCTATACAATTGGGCCCGATAAAATGCACAGTGAATTAAGAATCATGAATTGGATCTTTTATCAAGTTGTAGTAACGAAATAAAAAAGTCTTGCAGGTTAGGACATAGAGCAAACTAATTACAATTCTAGAAGATAAAATTCAAAACTGACGACGAGGTAACTAATGGGAAAGATCTTTCCATTGATGAACAAGAAACAATCGAGCCCACCAGTTACCCCGCAATTAAGGCATCTGTGCTGGTGGGCCGTACTATATAATAACTTGGGAAGAAAGACATATAAGATTTAGATTTATTGATGTATGATTTAAATCCATAACAATAAAACAGCAATCTTTACTATCGCTATTATTACCATTGTTATTACCAGCTTAGTCGTGATTATGTCTTTTTGTTTTTATTGTTCTTCTTGCTTTGGACTTTTCAAGTTTTTTATTCATTACTGTGGTATCTTCTTCAATGTCTCCAAAAGAATATGCTCAATATAATCCAAAGAAATAGTTTTCCTAATATTTTACTTAATCACCTCACTCACAATAATTCAAGATGCCTAGAGACCAGGTTGCTTTATCTTCTCTGATAATCTCTTAAATTGTCCCTTGCTACGTTTTCAACGTCTTTGCGAAATTTGCATTTAACCGCGAAAATTCTATTGCATTATCTCTTGTATGTTGCATCGTTGTTTTCCAGGCCTCCATACCGGCAAACATGAAGTTGTTTGCTAATCTAGTAGCGACTATTGTACTATCGGTGATATTGCTGATTGCTCTTGTATAATTTTCTGTGAGTCTATGCGGGGAAGCCCAATATGACCAGTACATATTTTGCACATTTTCCATGTACGGCACCCATGATGATTGAACTGAATTGATAACCTGTTTTTGGGATTCCAGAAAGTTATCTGCGATATCCCTTGTGGCTTCAATTGATTCTTCCTGATATTCATTCATACCCTTCGTAAATTGTGGAACCTGCTTTTTTGCTTCTTCTGTCATCTTGTGTACTGAAGATTTAGTTTCGTCTAGAGTGATGTTGATGTTTTCCCTAATTTCTTTATTTTTTTGGGTCGCTAATTTTTGTATTTCCTTTTTCTCGGCTTCTGTTGGTAACGTTGCTTTTAGTTTTTCAGTTTCCCCTTTTTCTTTTTGCCTATTTGACGACATGTACATTTGCTGCACAAAATATTATTTATAACTTCAATTAGTAATCGGTATTGAAAACAGTTAAGACAAATATCCTGCCGTTACTGTACGCTTTTTTTCAGTTTTGCAAGAAGAACCGAATCTTGTATTGTATCCCGAATCTCTTTTTGTTGTTGTTGTTCTGATTGTCGTCTGTAAAACGGTACCAACTGCACTATTGATGTGCCTAGTTTGAAGGTATTATTCATTTCTTATTCTCCCGTCTCTCCAGTCTCCTAATTCTGCGATCGAGATCAGTAAGATGACATCCAAAACATTTGAAATCGTCTGTTTCGGTGTTGAGATTGTATAGTTCTTTTACTTCCGAACTGCATACAGGACATTTCATTTCTTATTTACCGTTACCACTATCCACAGGAGCCAAAGGAATCTTATTATCCATTGCTAACATTTTGACTTGGTAGTTTAGGATTAGGACCATCATGCTTATACATCGTTTCACGAAGATTTTGTTGTAGTGTATAAATCATGTAGTAATATATACCCATTAGCACGGCGAAAATAGTTCCAATTATTGCTAAAATGGCTATTACTATAATCAATACCTTTTTTTTTGATTCTCATTTGATTTCTTCAAATGCTAAAGGAATCTTATTATCCAGTGCTCCCTATTGGCCTATCAGATCCATACCATCAAAACAGCAATCTTTACTATCGCTATTAATAGCATTGTTATTACTAACTTTGTTGTGATAATATCTTTATCTTTCTTTACTGGTATTGTTGGTTTTTCTGTCGTATGCTCATTAAGTGGATTGAAGTCTAGGCTATCGATATATGGTTTCATTTATTTGCTTAAACTCAAATGGAATCTTTATTTTAATCTTATCGGTACATAACTCATCGTTGTAAAATAATTCTTTACATTTTATTGTTGGTGATTCTTGACTGAATCCTAATCCTTCAGGAACTAGAAATAAAACGATAATTCCGAATAGAATCATTATACCCAATAGCATGAATACTATTTGGTCTTTAAATTATTTATACCTCTCAAATTGTGTCGAATAGTACAGGGTATACAAAACTCACCTTGATAGTAGATTGTCTCAAATAAGCCTAATTTCCTATCCCATATCTTACATATTGCTACAACTGCCATTATTATGATTAGTTTGTTTGTGATTATCGAATCGTCTTTTCGTTTTACTGGAGCAAGAGGGATCTTATTATCCATTGCGGTCATTTTGGCTTTAAGATACATAGTATCTTTCTCCTTTTCTATACTTTATTATTTTATAACCTGAAAAGATTTCACCATTTTATTGGCTAGAGGTAACGTTTCTGGAACTTTGAAGGTATAATCCTCATAGGTTAGAATATATATTTTTCCGTTAGCAATAGTACAAATCTCGAAGAGATAAGAATTATCTTGCCCAGCAAATTCCATCTTCCATCCATCATTTCCTCCAACGGTAACTTTATTTTGTCTAATTAGATCAAAGTTTCTAAATTCAGAAGAAGTCAATTCGTCTAGTTCGTGTTCGGCAAGTTCTTGCAAGGAAATATTCTTTGATGTCATTGTGTCACTATCAAGATGGGGTTCAACTTTTACAGTACTAACTGCAAATATAGGCAAACTTCTACCTGATAACTCAAACCAAACTCTTTCATCAGTCTCTCTAACTTGCCAATTTGATGGGTGTTGAATGGTAAAATTCAAATCATTTTCAGTATAAGTTTTAAAATTATCCGCTGATTGAGAATAAGATGAATTTATTAAGATATTCACGAAAACTGCACACATCGAAATAGAGATGCCATGAATCTCAATTTTATTCAATATGTCCTAGAATTTATTGGAACTAATAAGACTTTCCAGCGATTTTTTATTTTCGCGTTACCTCTTTGTCCTTCCATCAGGCTTTAACTTATCTATGATTTAACTGTTAGACTAACCGTGGATCCATGAAAGTTGGTGTTGGTGATTCCATAATCATCCAGGCTTCATTTTGTAGATTTGATGCCTCTGTCCCATATGCTTGTATTGAGTAATCTATCCCATTCTTCCCCTTTACTCCTACACTGCAGTACTCTACTCCGTTAGACAATTTATAACCTCTAGGAGTAATTTTCACAATGTGACCTTCAAGTCCCACTATGTTTCTAAGTGTATCAACGCTGCTAGTTACCCTGGTACCAACACCTAAACTACTACTTTTAAAGGACAATTCTATTAAAGTTCGGCATTGGAGAATATAACATCTAGTCAAGTACATTTATGATAAATATACAACATTGATGATTTATCATAAACAGAGATTATACCACTCCTAATAATCTAATGAACTTTCTATAATTTCGACAATATTTCCTTTTTTTAACTCTTGTTTAATATCCAAGTCTTGCTCCTTTTCAATCTGTTCTTTTAATTTCTTCAGTTCTTTTTCTCGTGAAGTACGTTTGCGTTTGTTATCAAGTCCAACTATCAAATCTCTACGTTCGTAAGGATTGTTAGACGGTAACGCAAATGATTCTAACTTTGACAAATGTTTTAACTCATTCAAATTTTTAATATAACCACATACACGACATTGAAGCCATTGATCAGCGTCAGACTCGTTTTTAAAGTCATTGTCATTTTACTCTATGCTCTTTTTCAATTTCGCAAGAAGGACCGAATCTTGTATTGTTTCCCGAATCTCTTGAATTTTCTTAATCGTGTTCTGTTCCTTCCTCGTTTTTTTCGGGTTCTTGTCGAGCCGAAGCATAAGTTTGGTTAACTCATCGAGAGCCAGATCTAT
>DATCWH010000052.1:0-3920 GCA_036566445.1 Nitrososphaeraceae archaeon | reverse complement strand
GGTACTTCGTTCATTGCCTCACCCGAACCCACACCAAGTCCAATACGTCCAGGATACAGTACATCCAACGATGCAAATGCTTGTGCAATTATTCCAGGATTGTAACGATACACGCCAGCAGTAACTCCTGTTAAAAATTTCATTTTTTTTGTTCTTTCAGCGACAGCTGAAATCCAGACCCATGTAAAGTTTCCGTGTCCATTTGTGTGTGACCAAGGATGAAAATGATCGCTTGTGAGGGTTGTTGCAAATCCTGCTTTTTCTGCTTCTATTACAAAATCAATTAATTGTTGCATTGAATATTGTTCTTGTGATGCCCAATATCCGATTTCTGTCATATCTTAATAAGGTACATAATATTTATAAATCAGTTGCAAATTTATAGTTGAAATCGATATATAGGTAAGATATATCTATTAGCATTACCATACAGGGTAATTGGAATTCAATCCGGTATAAAATTTAATTAAATTAATCCAACCAAAAAAATTGCTAAAAATTATTAAAAATACTTTTTTGTAGTATCTAGGCAACTCCAGTCGGCTCTTCTTTATTCTGATGCTCCAATTTCATATGCTGTTCCTTTTCTTGTTGAGTTGCAAACATTATGCCACAGATATGACACTTTAAATCGGAACTTCCGGAGGTTTCCTGTGACATTTAGGTACCATCTCCATTATTCAAACCGCTACAGAACATGCAATAACATTCCACTCCATCGCTTAAATCTGTTACTTAAACTTATTCAATTGTCTTTTTTGCTAATAAGTAATCATTTTAAATTTTGTTGTGCATAATTAAGCAGGTAAAAACTTTCGGTTTTTGGCTCCGTTCACCGAAAGTGCTAAAAAGTCCAACAACGATGGAAGGGATGCCAAACACGGAGCTGGCAACTCCCTTTCATGTGATGCATTTTGCTTGGATCAAAAATAGGACTTATGTTTTCGGGAGGAGAATCATAGTAATATCAAGCGTAGAGTTACCAATTATATTATCAAATTCACTTTTGGCTTTGTTGGTTAGATTTTTTACTTCTGGAAGATTTCCAATTTTCTCTACACCCTTTTTCACACCCCCAAAAAATGTATCCCAGCCTAGCCCTACGAGTGCCAAAATAACTAGAATAGCTAAGATAAGAACAATCCATCCTATCAATAAAAAATACTTCAGATAATGTATGCTTTAAACTTTGATTAGAATGTATTCTGATGGACCATAAATTTTGCGAATAATTTAGTTTCTCATGAAATGAAAGTTTGTTCATTTCATATAAAATATCATATTGAGATGGCTATTGCGATGAATCTTGTGGTATAATAAAAAGAAATAATTTAACTTATTAAAGCAGTTTTAACTATTGATTGGTTGAAGATTGATATTAAATATTAGATAAAAAATAGCTATCGACTAATCTTTTTAGATGCTATAATGCATTCCATTGATACAATTGCCTGACTCAACCGAATAACATACGCAACTATCCCTTAACAATATATTTTGAAACGATACCGGATAAGATGTTCCAGAGTTATCGTTGTTTGGTATCAATGAATTATGAGGAACAAAAGTAATTGATTCAGGATCGTCCTTATCTAAAAATCCGAACATTAGTTGAGATACTTCTACCTTATATTTGATTGAGTAAGGAAAGTTACCCGTCTTGTTCCACCACTCAATTCCAGTAAACTGATTTGCTCCAACATAATCAAAGTTCATCCCATCAAGAGAAAAATCAAAGGTTTCTGATTGTGCTGTGGCTTGATCAGTAAGAGCATATCTAATTTGTCTATTCCTTTTGTTCATCATGATTATTCTCATATATGAATGCCCTACTATTGGTAATACTTTCTTGAACCTGTACCTGTTAACACCTTGAAATATTGCTTCAAAATAATCTTGATTATCAAACTGACAAATCAGATTCAGTTCCATGGCTATGTTGCGAGTATTGAATAATTCTAGCAGATAGAGCATCCACGATTTGTCTGGTATTTGATTTCCAATATCGGCAACTATCCTGATTATGTCGGATATAGCAGACACGCCTGCAGGAAATAATGGAGCGCCTTGTTTCTTATCCAACACACGACAAAAGGAGCCTACCCAATAATGCAATATGTTTAAAATTAAAAACCTTGTCTAATTAAGATTTATTGTACCATTTACTGGATAATCCAAATATATTAGTATAATTCAGTATTCTCAAAAGGAACTCTTGAATATCAGATTAGCAATATAACGAATAATCAAAGATCATGATAATTATAATCTTATTCATCCGTATTATCAGTGCTGGTCCATGGAAACCTTTTTCCAATAATCTTATTCCAATTTATTTTTACTAACAAGTACAATGTTATGAGAATTCCAGTGGTACTGAGAATTACGGCTATAATGATAGTAGTTGGATTGTCCGTATTTGTAAATTCTGAAATAACGCGTTGGACAAATGGTCTGCCTAAAAATACTCCTACCCATACTATGAACTCATTATATAATAGCTCTCCAACAAATACAGCAGCAGCAAACTTCCATGGGTTGTATCTTGTAAGACCCAGTGTAATGTAGATGATATTTCCGGAAAATGGCATTACTGTGGCAACTAATGCTCCTATCCATCCGTACTTACCCAAGAGCTTTTGAAGTGACATCGTTCTTCCCTTTGACTTTTTAGTTATGATATTATGCCCAGAATAAGCAAGATAAAATATGATCATCTTTGCTGCAACAGCACCGGCAGTACCTGAAAGGGCGATGAGATGTGGGTCCAAGTTTTTGTTAAATGCTGCTATGAGGGGAACTGGAAAATAGGGTATCGGCAGAAAGAAAAGTATACTTATAATAAAGCTCATCAATAAAATTCCCGCATATCCAAAGTAATCGTACAACAAAAGCAGCTCATCAAGAGTGACCAAGACAGGTAAACTAACATCAAATAATATATTATTAAGTATTATAATCCAGAATCATATTAGCAACCAAAAATACAGTAAAAAAGTATACAACTAAACTCGAATCGATAAGTAGACATGCTACGCTATGAGCTTAAATCACAGTATGCTTTCGAGTGATGGAAAATTGTATATAGAATGGATATCCAAAATTAACTACTGATTTGGAATTTGTTCTTCGACGGAATATCTGAACAATTATTTCATGAAATAGCAAAATCATCTCTTGTTAGATCTCAAGTATTATTGAATATTGACAAGTTTGAAATTGGTCAGAGTTATGTTACAGCCAAAATACAAAATAGATATTCTGAAAACGTTATGATTAACATACAGGGAGGTCGTCCTGGAATAGAACTTCAAGATAGTCTTTTTAAAATTAAAAATCCTGAAAATCAAGATTCTTTACACTATGCATACGTAATAGCAAAACTGATTCAATCAGGTAAAATATTTGTAAGAAAGCTACCTGTTGTGGGTATAAGAGATTGGTTATTAATCTATGAGGATACATTGGTTGAACTATCAGTAAAAGATGCCTATGATGAACTGGAAATTATTGTAGTTTAAAAAGATATTATTTCACAGAATAAAACAAGAGCTAGATCGCTAGTAAACTAAACTTTGCGGATTTTAGAGCTTTGGATTAACTAGTTTGCAATTTGACAGTACAAACTCGACTGACTATTCTATTGTAACGGAGTGGAACTAAAAAGTAGATAATCAAAAAATTTTGTTACCTAAAAAAAGACCAAGTATATAAGATATGTTAAAAAAAGTTGTTAGTGACCACCGCAGCCACATCCATGTCCGTCTCCATGATGATGAGCATTTGAGTTTTCGGAACATGTTGGACAAAGTGGATTGTTATTTTCAGACATGAATGTAATTCCACAGGAACTACACTTTAACTTTTGAATACCCTCCATAATTTGTAAAGTCCGATGACCATAATTAATGTCTTTCTCG
>DATCWH010000014.1:0-7269 GCA_036566445.1 Nitrososphaeraceae archaeon | reverse complement strand
GCCAAGATTGATCAGTCACAAAACCAAAATACCACTGCCCTAAAATTGAACCCGAAAACAAAATCAATGTTACCCAGAAAAAGCCATATTTTTTTGCAATACCATGCTTAGATTTTGTCATTACTAATCTAGGGACAACATATCTTAAATATAATCAAAAAAAAATAACTTATAATTTTCATCTTTTTGATTGCCATGATATTAAAAAATCTCTGATAGTACTCTTATCCTTCTACATCTATGGTGTGTTCCTTGGTACCTGTCTCTTTCGAATTAGCACTTTACCTACCATGACTTTCCTTTGTGATATAATTATTTCTTCGGCGTAAAGAGGAATTTCTGTCTGCAACTGCAACTCTGTATCTGGACCATACAAAGGATATGCATGTTTTTGATAATGGCGATACTTATTGTCTGATATGTAAGAGATATGAACTAGTGATGTAACTTGGAAGAATGTTCGGAATGTCATCACTCCAAAGAATTCCACGTCTTTGACGATAAACATCAAAATAATTATTGTTTGAAATGTAGTTGTAATGGATTTAAAGAGTAAATTAAATCTCTCCCTCCCTTCTCAGTGATTTGTATTTTAAATTAATTAGTTCAGATAACTCTGCCATGGGTCGAACTGTACCCTCATTCAGAATTGCAACAGAATGGGAAAGAAGCAAATGGAAGCCATTTAGATGAGAATTGGATAAAAGTGAAAGAAAGATGTTTGATGAAATGATGTCTTATTCACGATTATACAATGTTGTCGGAATCGGGGCTTGCAAACCTGTCTTAATACAGCCTATCCTAATGTCGATTATATTTGAACATTACATACAACTGAACAAAATAGAAAAGATGTCAAACTGATTCAATGTTTGAGTCCGATAAAATGCATAGCAAATTAAGAATTTTAGATTCGATTTTTTATCAAGTTTGTAGTAAGGAAATAAAGAAGTTTGAAAGGTGTTATCAGATGATGGTTATGGTAACCAAAATTGGAAGCAACTATGCTTGTATCACAAAGTAGATTTTCACTTAATGTTTACAGATGAACAAAAGCAAAAAATCTTTGATTATCATAAAGATGAAGTCATTGTACTCTAGGTTTGTGCTCTTGTAACTGGTAAATATGTAGTTGATTATCGACCTCTTTAACCAAATCTTTTAACATTATGGGTTTCTGAAGAAAGTCATTTATTATTTGCTTTTCAGCATAGTGTTGAAATAGTTCATCGTCAATTTCAAAGGCAGTCATTAAAACTGTTCTGACTAAAGGATTCAATTCTTTTATTCTCTTCAGTAGTTCTATTCCGTCAATACCGGGCATTCTCAAGTCTGAAAGTACAAGGATGTAATCTTTCCTGTTAATTTTGAAGTGTTCGAATGCCATTATTGGATCTGTAAACTTGAATACTCTAATTTTCTTAATTGTACTTAAGGCGTCATAAAATAAGTTTGCAACGTCCAGCTCATCATCTACAATACTAGCTATTTTCTTGCGTATAGACAAATTATTTCACCCAATTCAATGCACGCCCCAGACACTTTTTGCAACAGTTATGAGCTATAATGTTTTATAAATTCTATGCATATCATTTACGTAAATAATAGTGACTAATACGTACAAACACAAGTCTATTTTATATTTTTGAAATTATACAATTGTTTCTATATCTTTGACGATAATGATGCTTATGCCAATGGATTTACCAAAACTCATATGGTATGCTCGGGATTACAAAAATAGCAATTAATAGCAACTCACTGACAGTGCAGTTTATTTCTCATAGTGGAAAGATTTTGGATGAAATGTTGTCCTATTCACGATTGCATAACGCCGCGGGAGTAATGGCTTGCAAACCAGTCTTATTGCATCCGGGATACTTAAGTCAATTATTTTTGAACATTACAAGCAATTAAGAAAAATAGAAAAGATGTCAAACTGATTCATTAACACTTCGTTTTAGAAATTAAAAGAGGGCAATTATTGTTTAATATGTAGAAGATATGAGGAATTAGCCTCAGTTTGAAAGGTTATATCATAAAATATTCTAGATTTCTGCTCTCTTTCTTCCATCATCAGTTAAGTAAATTTTAGTCCGACCTATTTTCTTTATATAACCATCAGAAGTCAATTCGTCTACTAAATTATCCATTTGAACATCTATTATTCCTATTTCTCTTCCAATCTCATCTCTGTCAATACTTTTATTCCCATTATTTACTGTCTTTTCATAGAGTTTCCTAAGAAACTTATCTCCGATTCTTTCTTCAGACATAATAGAATATTGACTTAATGACGCTTATGTCTTTCAATTTTTTCAAAAGAGAAGACCAGTCTCCCACCCTAACATTCCCTTGTTATATTAAATCCTAATATTACTAATTTAGTCTATGTCCACCAAACATTCATTACTAAATGAAATCCAGGAATGAAAAAGATGGATTGAAGTAAAAAAACGATTCAACTTACAAGAAAGATCTTCAAAAAAGGATTGAATTGATAAACTGGGTTTTAGAAAATATGAAGAATCCGAATATGAAAATCTGTGATATTATCGAATCTAAAATGAATGATATAATAGACACGTTACGGCTTTCCACAGAGATTAACCAAAAAATAAAAAATTATCAATAAGTATCAATTTCTGGGTCATTCTAGTATTACAATGCGTCATTTTATGACCTTAAAATGACCTCATTTAGGTCAATTTTACAAGATTGTCAAAAGTGCAATATAGTGCAAGCAAACTGGATAAATATAGAATGATTGACAATTATCTTCATTTTACTGCAATTTCCTGCCAATTTTTAGATAAAGAAATTACCATTTAAGTATCAATAAGTATCATGTCATATAGTGACATAAAATCAAATTGAAAATTTACTACCTCTAACTACCATTTTTTAAATGGAATATCAGTGATGCCTTATTACGGAATGTTTTGTTAGCAACCGTTTACTCTTTATTTTTATTTTCTTTATGCATTTCAGTAACATTAGTAACTACACGAGTTCCATTTTCGTATTCTATGATATTTGTAATTACTTCATTTAAATTCTCCTTTGTGCATAATTTTCTGCCAGTTTACACGGCTTCAACGATCATTTGGATATTAAGGGAGTCAGGGTATGATGGTCCATTTATGGCCAAATGGCTATTAAGATTACTTTCAAACACTCAAACTCACGTTCCAGGACGCTAATTCTAGAGCGGTAAGAAATGATTATGATTTCCCTTCTAGGCCCAGAACTTTTTTGTTGTAGCCACATACAGCCCATCAGACTTTGAACCGTTATAAGTTAATTTGAGTTGTACGTGCTATGCACATACATGACATCTGCCTTAGTTGCGGACATAGAAAAGATGATCACAGTCCGGATGGTTCTCGCTGTCACAAGCCCTATTGCCCCTGTCTACGATTTAGGACAACATTCTTGCAATATGGCACAGGCTCATAAGTTCAATCATTATTTTTATTTCGTTTTATTTCCCTTTGAAGCCGTTATATGCCTTAGATCCCATCTAATGTTATGACCAAAACAGAGAAGGCAGACATTCAACAAATTAAGAAAGAAAATGACAGGATAATTATGAAGATTTTCGGTCTTGATTACGAGAAAATTTTTGCTCAAGCGCATCAATGCGAGAATTAATTTTTTCTATATCAGACTGTATATCATATTGTGTGGAAAGTAAACCCATATCACTCATTATGACTGATTTTTTGGCATCAATTATCGCCTTAACCATTGGATCATGTTGTTTATCCGCACATTCTCTATAGAGAGTTATACGTTTAGCAAATACATCTAGAGTTTTTGCATGGTCAGCGTTATCGAGTTCCTTCAATATTTTATTATCGGCAATAAACAACTCTTCAAAAACGTCCATTTTAATTCCTAGACCTTCTATTTTCTAACTATAATATATTCTAAAGTTATTATTTTTTGTGAATTGTGGTCTTAATTTACTATGACATAAGAAAAAAATGCAATCATTTCATATTTTGTGATATTTTCAACTTCTGTACTTGATAGAAAAAATGGAAACAATTATTGTAGTAGTACTGCTGTTTTAGGCCACCTTCCTTCTATCCTTATTCACCCATCTTTCGAAACAGTTATCACAATAGCCTTTGAATAGTTTACCATGTTACATATCACGACCATTACATTCTCAGTTCAAAAATCTAACCAAATATATCAAGTTCTGTTGTACTTGCAAAATTATTTACAGTATTACCATTCACAGTTACCCTTAGGTACCTTGCATCTGTGGTAGGAATGGTATATTTTTGAGAGTTTACGGTAGTACCGTTTGGATTAAAGATCCTATAACAGAGGACAGATTTTCAATCCTTAATACCTATACTCCTCGCCACAATCTCCAATGATCTCAAACAAGTTATTTGCATTATCACATACAGCATCTATAGAATCTCGATCTGAATTATCCAAATTAAAGTTGAAGACATTAACGTTATCATTTATATGATCAGCTATTCCGAGCCTAACACCAATAATAACACCTGCTACAGTAGCTTTGGCAAGTATATAGTTTGTCGCTACATTTGCAATACTTACATTGTGCTTTTTTGCAATGCTATTCAATGTCAATAAAAGCCTTTGGAACAAATTCCAATCTCCCCATGCATCTATCATTTTTTTATATTTTCGCAGGCTTAATGTATCTAATTCTGCAGAAGAAGGCTCTTTTTTTCCTATGTATACTTCTGATAATAGTCCTCCACAAATGCTTCCGTAAGCAAGAAGGCTGATGTTATGTGCCTTGCAAAATGGGATCATCTTTACTTCCGGTCTTCTATCTATTATTGAATATTGAACCTGGTTTGATGCGATTTGCAAATCTGAGTCTGTGATCATCTGGAGATGTTCAGTATCAAAATTTGTAAGACCCAAATGCCTGATAATTCCTTGATCCTTAAGATCTGATAAATACTTTAGAGCATCCATGTAATATGGAATGTTATAGTCCCACCAATGAAGTTGAAGTAAATCCAACGTGCTTACACGCATTCTGCTAAGAGATGTTTCTATATTGCTATTTGCGACAGAGCGTGTTATCCTACTTGGCTGAGGTACCCATTTTGTAAATGACTGCATTTTATCGAGTTCTTCTTTTCCTTTTAGTTTTAACAGTCTGCCTCTGAATTCCCCGATAAAATCCTCCGCTGGGCCATAAATATCTGCCAGATCCCAAGTCGTAAAGCCTGCCTCATGATATCTTAGCATGTCTGCGAGGGCCGATTCATGATCGATATATCCATGTCCACCTGCGATCTGCCACATCCCATTGACTATTCTGCAAATGGTTAAATCAGGAGCCAGCTGGTAGAGTTTCTTATTCATGCCAATTATTGCAAGTTGTTATATTTTTAGGTTACAAATATCTTTAACTAGTAATGATACGAAGTCTCCATTACCTTTTCTACAGACTTTATGATCGCACATGATCTGTGAAATTTTATCAAATTGATAAGCTCATATTAAGTATTAATTTCAATAGGTTAGTATTGGTTAAAACTAAAGAGATATTACTTAAAATGGAAATAAAGATTGAAATTCCCCAAGACATCATTTCAGACAAGAAAAGATTAAATTCAGTACAGCAAGGCATTTTGAAAGCCATATCAAGAGGACCCTATGAAGAAGGTCTTGCATTCAATATTGTAAATGCAACATTTGACTGATAATGGATGTCCTTTCCCAAAAAGAGAAATATTGCGCTATCTTTCGATCTGACCAATCAAGCTATGGTAATTCATGTATAAACTAGAACATGAGTGTTCTTGGACTCATAATCTAAACATTCTTTTTAGTTGTTCATTCTTAATTGAGAATCGTACTGATTTATTTATTTTGATTTCGTTCCTATACTATCGTATATCAAGTAGGTTTATTCTCTGAATAAGAAACGATATCTAAAATAACAGCTTGTCAGGAATCGTACCCATGTTCTCGTATTTTTCCTGAAATTCCTTCTTTAGATTAGTACACAGTTCAATCTTCCTCTATTGGTTGATAGTTTGAATAGGGATCACTTGAATTAAGAGCCATTATTTCTATCGCATTGAGACCATCTCTATAACAATCTAAAGCATTGAAAATTTCTTTCGTAATTTTGCCATATTGAAAGATGGCACTGCCTGAATTTGGGTCTACATGCATTCCATTCTTTGCAATGTATTCACTTAGTTCTTCTGCAGAATAAGACTCTGTTAGCAAATTTGCCTTTCCAATTTCGATCCTTATTTGAATTACGTTTAATTCACTGACTGATCTGTTTAATATATCGTTAATATTGCGTTGATATTGCGGCATAGTGACACAATGCCTTTATAATAAGATCTATCTACCACGATTCGTGGCCCATCATTTTATAATGGAATTAAAGATTTAGTACAAATTAGATCTGCTGCTCATTTTAAGAATGTGATATAGACATAAAGATAGCGTTGCTTTTTCCGGATCATCTTAATTTTTGCTTCCTGTTTAGTTAGCTTGATTCGTTGTACCCTCTATGAGATCCATATTTTTTGCATCTACTATGGAAGAACTGGCATTAGTAAGAATAGGAAGAGGAAAATGCTGTACAGTTTGATTTGCTCTGTGAATTGGTTTCGGATTGGGCAGTAGCAAGTCTTGTGGTCGCTAGAAACTAAGCAACCTGAATAGAAGGCATACGAATTCATCATTATGAATAAACGCGCAAAATTATTTGAACCTATATCACTAGGAATAGACTGAACTCTACCCAACCACTTCTACCATTACATTTGGGACTTCAATATTAACAGTTGATCAGGAGCTAAGGAATGATTGGTCAGAAATAACGGCTATCAATGTGGAAGATTGGAAACTGATCAAGTTTTCAAGCGTGGATTCCTAGTCATAAAGAGCCGAGATTTTTTTCTTAGCCGCCTTAAATCCTGACTTTATAGTATCTAGAGTATCGTCGGCTACATGCTTTACCTCATCGAAAGAATGGTCGCTTTCCACTCCTAGTTCAGCACCGGCCTTTATTTTACCTAAAGTACGGCCACCTGTTTTCACACCTACTTCGCCACCTCCTTCTATTATACCTGAGCTATGGTCGTCTTCTTCCCCTCTCATACTCTTTGCTTTCGTACTCTTTCCACTCGTACTCTTTGCTTTCGTACTCTTTCCACTCGTACTCTTTGCTTTCGTACTCTTTGCTTTCGTACTCTTTGCTTTCGTACTCTTTGCTTTCGTACTCATACTATCTTA
>DATCWH010000009.1:0-10202 GCA_036566445.1 Nitrososphaeraceae archaeon | reverse complement strand
ATAAATAGAGTCCTTCAATCCTAGCGATCTTTTGTATGAAATCGCTACTACTGGTAACCCTGTTATTTCATTAATATATTTACCATTTATAATATTAAATA
Organism: Nitrososphaeraceae archaeon; assembly: GCA_036566445.1. Classification (GTDB taxonomy): domain Archaea; phylum Thermoproteota; class Nitrososphaeria; order Nitrososphaerales; family Nitrososphaeraceae; genus TA-21. The sequence continues at coordinate 10,101 of DATCWH010000009.1, read as the reverse complement.
GGCTTATTATTAATCCTCCTAGAAGAACACAATTAATATCATTTCTTCCAAGGCGATCAACCATGGAGAGTACTTTGTCAGTGCTATCGTTCCCACCTACAATTGTATCTGCATAAATGATACCATCTACTACTAAATCCCTTCGCATAACGATACCTGCTAAAACAGATTTCTTGTCATGTTTTTCAAAACTTTCTGCAATTGCAAGAACTCTTATTCCCTTTTTACTGTTATGAATTCGTACCAACTACTATACTATTAGGTGCAAATTATAATTAAATCCTTATTTTGCTACAAAAATCCGATCTGCGCAAAATAACCTCACTGATTTTATAGTCATTAAAGAAAGGGTCTAAATATCATATTCGCAATTAGGGATGTGTGGACAATAATCATAATATGGGCCAAAAAAAACCCAATAATCTGATTAATGAAACAAGCCCTTATCTCCTTCAGCATGCATATAATCCTGTTGAATGGCATGGGTGGAATCAGGAGGCCCTAGAAAGATCTAAGAAAGAAGATAAGCCAATTTTCTTGAGTATTGGGTACAGTTCGTGTCATTGGTGTCACGTAATGGCCCACGAATCATTTGAAGATGATGATATCGCCAAGACAATGAATGAAAATTATATAAATATTAAAGTAGATAGAGAGGAAAGACCCGATATTGATGATATTTACCAAAGGGCTTGTCAAATGTATACCGGTACTGGCGGTTGGCCGTTATCAGCTTTTCTAACTCCGGATCAAAGACCTTTCTATATCGGTACGTATTTCCCTAAAGAAAGTAGACATGGTTTACCAGGATTTGGAACTATATTAACAAGATTGTCTGATGGTTACAAAAATAGACGCAATGAAGTTATTTCTTCCAGTCAAGAATTTGTTACTGCATTAAAGGAGTCTTCTACTGATATACTATCAGATAACGAATCAGAATTAGAAAAAACTATCATAAATGAAGCAGCCGTGACTCTATTACAATTGGCCGATAACTTGTATGGAGGTTTTGGTAGTACACCAAAATTTCCAAATACATCAAATTTACTGTTCTTGTTAAGAGCCTATGATTATTCGGGAATTACCAAATACAGAGATTTTGTACTTTTTACAGCAGATAAAATGGACTCTGGGGGGATACATGATCATGTAGGTGGAGGTTTTGCACGTTATTCAACCGATCAGAGATGGCTAGTCCCTCATTTTGAGAAAATGCTATATGATAATGCTCTTCTTTCTGACCTCTATTCTGAAATATATGCAATTACCCTTAATCCCAATTATTTGAATGTTCTTCAAAAAATTCTTAGATACGTTCAAAGAGAGATGACGTCAAAAGAGGGAGCCTTCTACTCATCCCAGGATGCAGACTCTGAAGGACAAGAGGGAAAATACTATATATGGTCGTACAAAGAGCTGGAAAAAATCTTAGATAGTGAAGTCTTTCAAATTTTTGCAGATCGATTTGGCGTTACTCAAGGAGGTAATTTTGAAGGCAAGAATATTTTAAACAAGTATACATCCATTCAGAGATTATCAGAGCGATATTCCAAGACTCAGGAATGGATAACTGATAAGATGGAGTCCTCATTAGAAGAGCTGTACCAAGTAAGACTCAAGAGAGTCAGGCCAGGTACTGACAGAAAGATATTGACTTCGTGGAATGGATTAATGATTTCAGGCTTTGTTAGTAGCTACAAGGTAACTGGCAATTTAAGTTACCTTGAAAACGCACTAAGGGCTGTTAGGTTTATTGAGAATAATTTAAGAAATAGAGGAAATAGACTAAATAGGGTTTTTAATAAGGGTTCAAAAATTTCTGGATATCTTGATGATTATGCATTCTATATAGAAGCTTTAATTAATCTCTTTAGTGTGGAATCAAAATCTTACTACCTTAAAAGAGCTATAGAATATACAAATTCGATGATCGAGCATTTCTGGGACAATCAAGCAAATGATTTTTTCTTCACGCCCGATGACAATGAAAAACTTATAGTAAGAACAAAAAATCACTACGATCTTGCAATTCCCAGTGGAAATTCTGTGGCCGCAGCCAATTTAATAAAGTTATATTATTACACTCAGAATGAAGACTTTCTTGCCAAAGCAGACCAAATGATTCGAAGGATGTCAAGGCCAGCATCAGGAAACCCATTTGGATTTGGTCAGTTACTTTCAGCAATGTATTTGCGACTCAAGACACCTTTGGAAATTTCTATAATAAAGCGCCAAGACTATTCCGAACTTGGAAATTATTTAAACAGAAAATTTCTTCCAAATGCAATGACAGCGATAGTGAATGAATCAGACCTCCCTGAACTTGAAAAGTATCCCTATTTTAAAAAGAAATCAAGCAACAATAACAAGACGGAATTTGCATTTGTCTGCAAGGATTTTACTTGTTCTCTCCCTATTTATACAATAGAGGAGCTTGAAAAAAATATTTCATAAAATGTCGAGTCTATTTAAAAAATATCATTGACATAACGTGTAAATATCATCCACTGTTTCACATCATTGCCACAATAATTGTCAAAATCCAATACGATATATTCTGACTTGAAAAATGATTTTAACCCTCTTACGTGGATCTCAAAGTACAGACGAAATTCTATATACTACCTAACAATTATGGTGCTGTTTTATCATTTAATTGGATTCATTATCATGGTTATAGGATCTGCCGTAGTGGATTTGGTAGTCAATAACTATAGTGAACCCACAATACCACTAACAGTGATTTCAGTCATCTTTGCTGGCCCCTTTGAAGAGACTATATTTTTTGGGATCCCATTCTACGTAACAGGAAACATTCTTGTAACTGTTGCGGGGGGCGTTATTTGGGCTTCATTGCATATTCTAAATACGCCCACTGTCCAGATTAGTAGTCTTGCGTATTTAACTTGGCTATTTGTAACACCATCTATTTTTGCAAGTCTGAGGACCTGGATAAGTGGAAAAGGATGGTTTGCAATAATATCTCATTCAATATGGAATTTGGTTTTTTTTGTAGCTGGATGTACTAACGGGGAGTTTTCTTGTCGAATTGTTAATGAGAAAGACTTTCTTATCGATATGGCGTATGTTTCAACTTCTGTTGTTTTTATTTTGCTCACATATTTTCTCTATCTAAGATACGAAAATAAAATGGTCTCCAGACACATAAAATGAGTGTGTTGGCCTCTAATGTGTTATGCTAATATATTGATCGTTGTTAATTAGAATTTTTTGGAAAAGATAATTTTGAACCTTATTAGGTTGAGATGGTCTAAATAACCATAGGATGTTACTTTACACATGGGCAAGATATTCCTCCAACTAATATGTGATGATTGCAAACAAATGATTTTGGAGAAAGAAGGTGACAAAAATTTAAGCTATGAAAAATTCCCGATTACAGATGATGAAGCTTTAGATCTGAATAGGTTCCATAGAGGTCATGAATGCCATATTGAGGCTGTGGAAAAAACTTAGTCAATACTTAGAAATTCAACTCAAACTTTAAATTATTTATAGGTTTATTTCAACTATGACACTTGCCAGTGATGACTATTTTCTTTATCCGTTTGTGGCAAGTCCCATGATACATGACTGTGAAATAATGATCCATGATGAATATTCCTGTTTCAGGATTGCAATTAAAAGTAAGTATGAAACAGGCGATTGTCAGATAAGTTTTACTTTATGGCTTTGTTAAAATAGATAAAATGGAGAAAAGATGGATTTCTGATTTTCTGGGTGTTGGATATCGCTACACTGACATTCACATGAATATTTTAATACTGTTTACTGACAGAAAAACTGCAATAAAAACATGGAATGAGAACATACATTGGTGGCCAGATGACCAAATAATTTTAAGGTTCATAGAAGATGAGGATTATTACTGGTTCATCCTCTATCAACAAGGAAAGAACCTTTTTTCAAAAGGAAATATTGGTTTTTTCAAAAAGAATCACCTGACACAAAATTACCTTCGATTCAAAAAGAATTTTGATGAAAAGACCATTTTTCGATTTGCGCTTTACAAAATCTCTGAAAAGAAAATCGCAGTGAAGGATGAAAATAGTGATAATCGCGAGGATGAAGTCAGCAAGGATAATAATTATGAACTCAACATATTTAAAAGAAGGAAGACCATTTACGATGTGAAATTTCTAAAAATTAATGAACTTGAAGATAATAGTTTTGAATATGCTTTAATAAAAAACATAGACACACAATATGCTTAGAGAATTTAGCTGCGTCCAGGATTGTTCTGACTGTTGTATTTACCGTCAATACTATCCTTCAGTAGATTATGGAAAAATAGGTGTACTTCTTTTGCCGGAAGAAAAAAAGGAAATTGAAAATCTAGCTGAATCCTTCAAAATTAAAATTAGTATTTTTCCGAGACTGGGAATTGGTATCAATAAAAAATCAAATGGCCCTCGTCAAGTAATAGCATATCAACTTATGGGCACAAATATCAATGGCGATTATTGTCCGTTTCTTGATCTTAACAGCACTAATCGTTCTCCGCATGGAGGTTTTAATTGCCTGATATATAAAGCAAGACCTTTAGCTTGCCGTGCATATCCTGCAATAAAAGAGAATAAGACGGATGTTGAACTTGATTGCAATTGTAAATTCTCATGTCAATATTCAAATCAGGCAAGTAAGAATTTGCTTGATAGCGAATTGAGGGCGTTAACTAGAATTATTATTAATATTGAACGGTTTGCCGAACAGAAAATATGGCGCTATGCAACACACGTCGGAGAGAAGCCCTTCATAAAACTTCTACTACCGCGAGGATGGTATTTACAAAATAAATGATAATCGTCAGAGCAATTATGACTTATGTATTATGAATATGTACTCCATTTTGAATATATTACGGCAACTCCTTTCTTTATTTCAACTATTCTACTGATTGGAATCAATTCAAAATTTGAAGATAGTAAAATAAATTCTTTTAGTGGGATAGTTACTATATCATCAAAATTACGGTATGAAACTTGGTAAAGGTCTATATCATCGTAGAACCTTGCTTTACTAAATATTTCTACTAGTTTGCCTTTCTTCTTACTCATTCTTTATAATACATTAACCCCCCGCTATCAATTATTTTTTTTATTAATGGAGGAAATGGAGAGATAGAGAATTTTTTTCCATTGGTCATATCATGGATTTGATTTTTTTCGATATTTATTTCGAGTGTGTCCCTGTCAGAAATTTGTTCTAACGTAGACCTTTCGATTTCCAGAGGTAATAGATATCCACCATCAACAGAGTTACGGTAGAAGATTCGCGCAAATGATGGTGCAAGTACCGCACTGATTCCAGAATGAGAAAGAGCTATCGGAGCATGTTCCCTGCTTGATCCACACCCAAAGTTATTTCCTGCAACGATAAAATCACCCTTGGAGACTTTTTTTGAAAAATCGGTATCGATTCCTTCCATGGCATGTTTTGATAGCTCATCATAATCATGGATCTTCAGATACGGACCCGGGAGTATTACATCTGTGTCTATATTATCCTTATCATACTTATGGACAATTCCTTTCAATATCATTTGGATATATCCCTAGGGTCGGTTATCTTTCCTTTGATTGCAGAGGCGGCTACAACCAGAGGGGATGCAAGATATGTTTGAGATTCAATATGTCCCATCCTTCCTGGAAAATTCCTGTTGGTAGTACTGATACAAACTTCATCCTTTGCCAATATCCCCATATGGGCACCGCAGCAAGCGCCACAGGTCGGTGGACCAACAACTGCCCCTGCTTCCATAAAGATATCAATCAAGCCTTCCTTCATAGCCTTTATATAGATAGATTGGGCTGCAGGTAAAACTTCTGTCCTTATATTTACTTTTTTCCCCTTTAAAATTTGGGCAGCTGATCTCAAGTCTTCTAATTTCGCACCAGTACAGGATCCTATATAGGCCTTATTGATCTCAACGTCTTGCAACTCTCTGGCAACAGCGGCGTTTTGTGGTGAATATGGTTTTGCGACAATTGGTTCTAGTCTATTGATTTCATAAGTATACTCTTCCACATATTGACTTTTATCTCCTAAAATTGGTTTGTACGACTCTGCAGTTCTTTGACGGATGTATTCATCTGTAATGGCGTCTGGTTCGATTATTCCGTTTTTTGCTCCGGCTTCTGTGGTCATATTTGTAAGCGTCAGTCTTTCTTCCATGCTCATCTCGCTTACCGCATTTCCAGCAAATTCCATGGCTTTGTAATTTGCTCCATCAGTTCCAATATCACTAATTATTTTTAGGATGATATCTTTGGCCATCACATGCTCTGGCTTTTTTCCAATTAATTTAAACAAAATAGTTTCAGGTACCTTTAACCAAATCCGCCCGTGCAGCATTGCATATGCAATATCAGTGTGCCCTAGACCTACTGCTAATGCCCCTAGAGCGCCCGTTGTATTTGTATGCGAGTCACCTCCAACGTAGAATTCTCCTGGTAATACCAGTGCTTCCTCGTGAGAAAGGGTATGGCAGATCCCGTATTGTCCCAGTCCGTATTTAAAGTGCTTTTTAATTCCATATCTTTTTGCCCAATCGGTTAGTCTTGTTATATTTTCCGCAGAAATCCTATCTGCGGAAGGAACAAAATGGTCTTCAGATATCCATATTCTGTCTGGATCCCACACCTTTTCAAGATGAATTCCTTTCTTTGACCATTCTTCAAATACCTTAATTACGCCTGGACCAGAAACGTCATGAATCATCAACTTGTCAACATCGGCAAAAACTACATCACCAGGACTAACCGAATTTCTATTTGAGGCACGTGCAATTATTTTTTCAGTAATATTCATTTTTCAAAGCTCACTCTAAATCCTTTTTTGACTTTAATAATTTTTCCTGAACACAAATATTGTGAGAGGGATCTTAATAAATAAATGGAAATTTTCCCCATTAAGATCCGAAAAAAGGGTGTAGGTTTTGATCTTTTCAGTGCAATAGTTGATTCAGAATTCAAGTTTCATGACAATGACATTTTAGTTATCTCAAGCAAGTTTGTTTCAATGAGCGAGGGTTCTCTTATTGACTTAAAAAATGTCAAGATATCTCAAAGAGCAAAGGCCCTGGCATCAAGATTTAAGATGGATGAAAGAATTGCACAGGTTGCTTTGCAAGAATCACAACAAGTAGTTTCTGGAATTCCAGGCTTTTTGTTAACATTAAATGATGGCATGATTGCACCCAACGCAGGGATTGACAAATCAAACTCCCCTCCGGGAAAAATAATACTTTATCCGAAGGATTCTTTCAAGTCCGCAAAACAATTACGCAAAAAATTTTTCGACAAGCTCCGAAAAAGAATAGGAATTGTAATATCAGATAGTAGACTCATGCCCACAAGAATAGGATGCACTGGGATTGCAGTTGGTGTCTCTGGACTAGAGCCTGTAGAAGATGAGAGGGGTAAGAAGGACCTGTTTGGAAAGAAATTAAGGGTAACTTTCAAAGCAACTGCGGATTGCCTTGCCACGATGGGGATTTTTGTAATGGGCGAGAGCAATGAATCTATCCCAATTGTTGTCATAAGAGGAGGGGACGTCAGTAGAACCGAACGGAACCTCAGTATGAAAGACATGACCGTTGAACCAAAAGTCGATATTTATCTAAGAAATTTGCCTTATTATGATACCCAGAAATAGTTCTATTATCCATAGAGTTTTAATACTGCTTTTATAGTCATCTTGTTATATAACTGGGATGTCAGAATTCCTTACTCGTTATCCAAGGCGAATAGATTTGCTCAAGGGTCTGAGCGAGCTTATTCACAATGAAGAGATACAGTTTGACCACTTGAGTCTCATAGTGAAGGTAAAGAAAGAAGAATTGATTAGGACATTGTTTGCCGAAGGATTTAAAAAAGTAAAATTGGAAAATAAGAAGCCGACGCAAATAGGAAACGGGTTTTCTAAACAACTCAAGTATCCTTGGGAAATGCACCTCCGTCTTCTGAGTCTCCAGCAGGGATTAATTGCTATAAAAGCAGAGGTTGAAATTTCTCGACGGTATATTCAACACATTGGTTCTGTAAGGGTACCTGTGGTCTATGAGATTGAATCCATACTCAAGAAACACAGGATAGAGTATAACATATGGAATGAAAAGCTGCGAGATTACATAACGCATATTATAGACAATCATCAAATTAAATTAGAGGGTCCACGATTGCGTGCTATGCCATGGAAACTCATGATGTTTACATGTTCCTCACTATTAGTTCTCTATGGATTAAATTTTTTCCAACTAATTTAAGAAATATTATATGGTACTGGGCAGATCAACTGTCCAAAAAGTCATTACTATTAATTGATACCATTTCTATATCTCAATAAATTTAATCTTTAGAATAAAAACATCCCTACTAGGCCCAAACTTTTTCTTTGAATGTAAATTTCTTATTTAATACGAAATTAATAGTAGTAGCGATAGCTATGGCCACAATTAATGAGATTCGGTACGGGACAAAATTCTCAACCATGTAATAGAGAAGCGAAATCTGAATGATCAATCCTATGGCACTAACGGCAATGAACGAACCGTACTGTCGTGCCGTTAGTCCTACATCAAATCGCTTGTCCTCAAAAGTCCAATACTTGTTCAGAATGAAGTTGGATGTTACAGATATGGCTGCTCCGATAATGGATGCCTGTAGATACCATACGTTGGATAACAATCTGATAGAGTTCGCCACATCATTAGCCAAAAGAAATGAAACAACATAGTTAATAATCAGTCCAGAAATGCCGACTGTATAGTATCGACCTACTTTGGAGATGAAAAGTACCGATTTTTTATTTACCTGTTCGCTAATTGTGACCTGACCCGACTTCTGTCCATGACTATATAATTGCCATATTGCTTCAGCGTAATTCACTATTACATTGTAATTCATTTTACTTTTTCCAGACTGCCTATCAGTAAATGTATAGGGTATTTCCTTGATTGGAATTTCCTTGTTTTTTACCAAAATCTCGAGTAGAATTTTGTAACCTTTAGTATCGATAGAAATATTTTGTATCAATTCACGAGGCAGAGCAAAAAATCCTGACATTGGGTCTTTTACACGTTTCACATTCAATCCTAGACGTGCCAAAGCAGAAGCCCCCCTGCTCAGAATTCTCCTTCGCTGTGGCCATCCAACTACCTTTCCACCTTCGATAAACCTGGATCCAATTATTATGGAACTTGGATTCATCTTCAATTCACGCATCATTTTGGGAATGACCTCTGGCGGATGTGAAAAATCAGCGTCCATTACTAGCACGTTTATGCCGCAAGATTGCTTAACTCCATCAAGTATAGCAGGAATTAATCCGTTTTTTGCAGTCCTATGAACAATTTTGACCCTGTAATTTTTTGTATTGGATGTACTTTTTTTTTCAGCCCTAACCTTCTGCTGACTTATATAATCCTCTACCAGCTTTCCCGTTCCGTCAGGAGAATTATCATCGACTATAATAATCTCAGTAAATTGAGATGTGGGTAGATTTTTTTCAATTTCACTAATTAGTTTTAGTATATTCTCAGATTCATTGTAAGTCGGAATAATGATTGAGAACGTAACAACATTTGAATTTGATAAGGCTGCATTACTCGGATTTGAATACAAATTCCAAAAAACTATAGACTTATCGGCTATTAAGACTTTTTTATCTTTTTTATATAATTTTATACCTATCCACATAATTTACTGGAACCTTTAGCTGTTGTTTACTCTTTACTCTAAAAAGAGTCTTCATTTAGTATTTGGAGCAAATAAAATTTAATTTGATTCGTCTTCAGAATTTGATTCGTCTTGAGGAATTTTCTCTACTTCTACAGTAACATCATCAGAGTCTGAGTCATCTTTGTCGTCAGTTACTGTAAGTTTGAACACAAGTTTTGAATCTGCGGCTGACGAAGGTACATCAAAACTAGTAGTTTTTTCATCTGATTGTTTAAGATCCACCTCTGGACCATCACTTTGATCCCATTTATATGAAACAATTTTTCCGTCTTCATCACTGCTGTCGCTTCCATGAAGTTTAACTTCAGTATCTACCTCTGCTTTTTGATTGTCGCCC
>DATCWH010000070.1:0-4186 GCA_036566445.1 Nitrososphaeraceae archaeon | reverse complement strand
AGGTGAAGTGGAAAGAAGGGTAGTTTCACAACTATTGTCACTAATGGACGGTCTAGAAGCAAGAGGTAAAGTCATTGTAATTGCTGCAACTAATAGGCCGAATGCAATTGATCCAGCATTAAGACGTCCTGGTAGATTTGACAGAGAAATAGAGATTAAAGTTCCTGATAAGAGAGGAAGATTAGAGATACTACAGATCCATACTCGTAATATGCCTCTGGATACTGATGTAGATCAGGACAAAGTTGCAGGTGTAACTCACGGGTTTGTAGGTGCTGATCTTGAATATCTGTGTAAAGAAGCTGCAATGAAATGCCTGAGAAGATTGCTTCCCGAACTTAACTTGGAAGATGAGAAATTGGCCCCAGAGGTATTGAACAAGCTTGTGGTAACAATGAGTGATTTTGAGAATGCTGTAAAAGAAGTAATGCCATCTGCTATGAGAGAGGTATATCTGGAATCTCCTGATATTCCTTGGATAGCGATAGGTGGATTAGAGGAAGTCAAACGTGAGCTACAAGAAGCGGTAGAATGGCCTTTAAGGTATCCAGATTTATATACAAAATTGGGACATGCGATGCCGAAAGGTCTGCTTATGCATGGTCCATCAGGTACTGGTAAAACATTGTTGGCAAAAGCTGTAGCTACAGAATCTGAAGCCAACTTCATTAGTGTAAGAGGACCGGAATTATTGTCTAAATGGGTTGGAGAATCTGAACGTGGCATTAGAGAGATATTTAGAAGGGCAAGACAAGCAGCACCATGTGTAGTATTTTTTGATGAAGTTGATTCGATTGCTCCAACTAGAGGTATGGGGGGCGATAGTATGGTTACGGAACGTGTTGTCTCGCAATTGCTTACAGAATTAGATGGGATTCAAGCATTATCTGGAGTAGTAGTTATTGCAGCCACAAATCGAGCAGACATGATTGACCCAGCATTATTGAGACCAGGACGATTTGATAAGATTGTATTTGTTCCTATGCCAGACAAGGCTGCAAGACAAAAGATCCTAGAAATTCATTCTAAAGACAAACCAATTGGTCCAGATGTAGACTTTGTAAAAGTCGCTGAACTTACAGAAGGATTTAGTGGTGCTGATACTAGTTCAGTAGCAAACACCGCAGTCTCACTTGTTTTACATGAATACTTAGCAAAGTACCCTACACCGGAAGAAGCAGCAAAACATGCTTCTGAAGCCCATGTAATGATGAGACATTTTGAAGAAGCTGTAAAGAAAATTAAGACTCAGAGAGAAGGTAAGCCTGGAGAGAAGGTTACAGTTCCCTATTATAGATGAGGAGATCAAAAGGGAAGCAGTTTCTTTTTATTTTATTTTATTTGATTAGTTTAGAAAATAGTTTCTTGATTTCATCCTAGTTGTTTCCATGGAAATGAAGATTAGTATTTTCTAGAGCGATCTGAATCTGTGGGGCAATGTTTTTAAGTTATTCCCTTAGAAATTAAGGCAACAAAAAGAAATTGGTGGAAAACTTTCAGATCCAGCTAACAGAAAATCTAAATTTAGATACATCAACATCGACTTTCAATCGCTTTGTAAAACCAAATCATATAAGCAAAATGGTATCTCAATACGGAACCCCGCTTTATCTGATCGATGAAAATACATTACACTCAAAAGTCAAAGAGCTCTATAATGCATATGCAAAGTTTAATGGACCATTAAAAATTGCATATTCTATTAAAGCAAACTTTACTCCGGCTATTTTACGTACATTCATAAAAGATGGTATTACATTTGATTTGACCTCAATTGGTGAACTTCGTTTTGCAAAATACTGTAATGTAGAACCTGCAAACATTATTTATACCAGTGTTACAGAGGAATATGAAGAATATTTAGAGGTTTTACAAACAGGGGTAAAGCGAGTTGTTGTTAGTTCATTCAACGGAATGACAAATTTGGCTCGAGCTGCTAACAAAGAAAATATCAAACCACTTACTTTAATCAGAATCAATCCAGAGGTAGGAGTAAAAGCAGAGGTTCGTGCATCTTATAGAAATGGAAAATTTGGGGTACCGTTCAATGGTATAACAATTGATAGTGCAACGAAAATGGTTAAACACCTAATTGGAAATAATTTACTCAGGTTTGAGGGTTTTCATTTTCATTTAGGATCTCAGATTACTGACTTTTCATGTTATACTCACACACTTGACAAAATGGATGGATTTATCACAAAGATGAAAAAGGAGCATCCAAATTTTATGATTAATACATTAGATATAGGCGGTGGAACTCCAGTATTCTATAATAATCCGGTACCATCCCCAATACAAATGACAGAGAATTATGTAAATAGATTAAATCATTTAATTGATACACATGGTAAGTTTGAATTAATGGTCGAAAGTGGAAGATTCCTTGTGGCAGAGTCATCAATCTTAATCTCTAAGATAGTTAATACAAAGGAATATAATGACCATAAAATTGTCATAGTGGACGCAGGTTATCATTTACTATTAGATGCAGCACTTTTAAAACAGGAATATCCACAGGAAATCGTTCCGACATTCAAAAATGAAGAAAATATGCCAATAAAACCAATAAAACAGGCGGCTTCAAAGAATATACATCTAGCTGGTCGCCTATGTGATACATATGATGTATTCCCGCTATCTAGGGTGTCGACACTTGATGAAGCCGATATTGGTAGATATCTTTCTTTTTATAACGTAGGAGCCTATTCCACTGTGTTCAATATGCCTTTTCATTGTCAGACGAAACCACCTATAGTTATGAAGACCAGTAATGGAGAATTCAAATTGGTTCGAAAGGGAACATCATATGAACAATTATTCATAGAGGAAGGCGGCGATATACTTTAGTATAGTAACTTTTTTCGTCAGTTAATAGGATTTATATGTATTTTTATTAGGAACATTGATTGATCTGTAGTGTCACCTCCTCCGTCGACTTTCATCGAAAAGGGATCAGAGAATAACAAGAGAATTAGGGCACATGTATTTATAGCCGGTAAGGTACAAGGAGTTTACTTCAGACAAAATACTCGGATTGTGGCCAACAGACACAAAGTAACTGGCTGGGTACAAAACTTGAGAGACGGGCGAGTTGAAGCAGTTTTAGAGGGAAATGAAATGGATGTCAGCGAACTAATTGAATGGTTTTATGCTGGTCCACCCAAGGCAAAAGTTGATGATGTTCAAATAAAATATGAATCTTATGTAGGTGAGTTTCAAGGATTTAAAGTTAATTATTAAATTTTTTACTTATGTACGACAACCTACAGAGAGAATTATTTTTTATTTTCTTGAATCTTGTTTGATCATTTTGATTGGTTGCTATTCCTAAGGATATTACCAGGAAGGTTCAAATTCACTAATTCTTTGTACTTTTATTATACAATATGGTTCAGAAACTAGCCATCTTGATGCCTGTAATTGTTATAGCAGTTGTCATCGGTGTACTTGGCTTAATTTTTGTTCCTTCAAATGTTAAACACAGGAATATAGCTTTCCCTGAAGGAACAATTAGAGTGGATCAAGATGTAATTAAGGTTGAGATTGCTGAGTCTGATGCAGATAGACAAAGGTGGTTGATGTTCAGAGAACAAAGGTTACCCTTAGATTCTGCAATGATCCTAGTTTATGAAAAACCGGACTTGTATTCTATGTGGCTCTTGAATATTGAATATGATCTTGATTTAATGTGGTTTGATGGGGAGGGCAATATAGTATACATGGTAAAAGGTGCTTCCCCCTGTAAGAATACCTTAGATACAACCAACTGTACATTTAAGAACACAAAACCTGCCAAATTTATACTCGCTGCGACGTCAGGATTTATAGATGAACACAAGATTACGGAGCGATCAAAGATGATCATCATATCCATCTAACTTATCCATCTAACTTATCCATCTAACTCCTTACCTAGCTTTACTTTACCTATTTGAAATGAGTGAGTATGGTTTTAAGGATTAGGCGCTTTATGTATTTCATTATAAGCTTGTCTTACTTCTTCTAATGATGTCCCATCCTCTATTGTAGTCACATCCCCAACTTCTGTTGCTCCATTTGCAATCGATTTTAGCAACCTTCTCATTATTTTTCCACTTCTAGTTTTTGGCAGTTTATTAACAAAATAGATTTCATTAGGTGTTGCAATTGGTCCTACAACATTTCTAATATAATCAATAAGTTC
>DATCWH010000028.1:0-7733 GCA_036566445.1 Nitrososphaeraceae archaeon | reverse complement strand
ATCCCCTTTCAATATTAATAATTTCATTGGCCAGAGGGAAGTTACCAAGTATGCTAAGACTATTTGTAAATACTAATACTCCAAGTATTATGAGCATGATACCCATTGCAGGATTAAAATATTTTAGATGTTTTGCCATTTTCCTGATTAAGTTTGTGGCTTGTGAAAAAAACAGACCTGTTACTAAAAATGGTATGCCAAGTCCTAGTGAATACGCCAGTAATAAATTGTAAGCAGTTCCTGGTGCAGTTGCGGCCAGTGTTAGAGTACTTCCTAATATTGGTCCTACACATGGGGTCCAGGCTGCTGCAAATGCAGCTCCAAATACAAATGATGTAATATAGCTGGTCTTAAATTTAGGAATAGAAGAAAATTTCTTTTCAAAGTTAAGACGTCTTAACCTTGTAGAGAGTATTAAATAGACTCCAAATCCTATAATAACTAGTCCGCCAATATAGGTCAGCACATTTTGAAATCCTATCCCAATCGTCATTAAGACACTATTTAGGATTACACCCAACACAGCAAAGACAAGAGAGAATCCCAGAACAAAATAGACAGTATTTAAAAATATATTTAATCTGGTTGCTTTTTTTAGTCTGAGTGATTGTCCTGATGAATCTTGTATCTCATTGAGTGTAGTGCCTGATAGATATGAAATAAAGGCAGGTAAAATAGGCAATATGCATGGTGAGAAAAATGATCCTGCACCCGCAAGTGCGGAAATAAGTAACACAGACTCGACCATACGGATAATGACTCCTTTTTAAATTAATACTTTTGTCCAAATTAATACCAGATTTCTTACAAATTCAAATTTGAAATATCGTATTTGTATTTACTATTGTTAGAGAATGAATCAATGAAAAATTAGTTTCTGAAAATTTTAATTTTATTTGTTATTTCTTTATCTCCGTGAGTCTTAATGCATCAAGGTCTTGCTGTGTTTCCATTTCATTCTTGTTTCCATACACTATCAATATTCTATCGTCATCGTTAAGGACATAATTTGCAATTGAGTCTGTTTTATTTCCATTAATATAAAATTCTAGATTTGAATTTCCGTCACTGCAATAACTTGATTTGTTTTCAAGAGTAAAGCAGCGGTCAGTCACATTCATACCTAGGCTATTAAAGAATTCTCCAACGGGAACACTAGTTGAATGTCTATGTAGCGTATTACCATCATTATTTTCCACGTGGATATATTTTGACTGTACCTGGTACTTTGGCTCACTAAAATTCAATTTAATACCATCTAATTTCACAGCAAATGCTGCATGGACATGGTCAGAACCAAGGGCACCAAAATTCTGACTTGGGCTCTCCAAATTTTCAGAATATATAGTTACTGAATAAGCCATTATAGCCAGTAGTACTATCACTGCTGGTACAATGATCATCAAATTCCTATTTCTTCTCTTTCGGGTTACAGCGAAGTAGCTCTTATTCTCTCTCTCTTTTTTAGGATTTAGAGTTTTGTCCTTCTTTGTATTACTGTCCTTCTTTTTATTATTCTTCATTATTGTCCAACTACTGACGATTTATCCATTAGAACTTGGATGGATAATTTAAAGAAATCTTTGGCAATATAAGAATATATGAAAGTCGCTTTTAATTTTGATATTTATACAACCTATGGGCTTGTATAGATTTGTTTGAATTTTTCTGGTAATTCAGGATTCCCATAATCATCAGAATATGCAGAATAAACATTAATTTTCTCTCCATGTTTGATTTCATACGATCCAATAAGCTTGATATTATTTCTGTATTCTTCGTATAGCGGTTTTAATTGCATAGCAAAATTTTCTGTAATAAGGATATGCCAACTATCGCCCAGGTCCATAACCCTCCTTGCCATTATTATACCGGGCCCCCAAACGTTAAGCCTGTTTGATATGTCATACACAGTGAATACCGGTCCAGAACTTAGGCCAATTCTGACTTTGATTGTGTTATCTGTCTCCATTCGTTTATTGTACTTGCGGAGAAAGCCATGAATCTCAACGCTTAACTTGTAGGGCAATTCAGGGTTGTTTTCATAACCTATAGCCATCCCGTCTCCAGCAGGAAGAATTATTTTCAAGTCGTCAGATATTTTCCTAAATGAATTGCAGGAACTGATAAATTCATTTAACCTTACGATCTTTTCCTTTTGCCTGTGAACCGCCAGCTCCGGATTGGATAATCCTACAATATCAATAAAACAAAAGTTATAATTCAAAACTTCGTATTTTGGATCAAGATCCTTAAAAACTGTCATGAATTTTCTGTATGTTCTTGCACATCCTTCTGAATGGAATGGTAGGTCAAGGTAATAAACTGGAAGATGTTGAATGACTCTCCCATCTAATGTACATTTAAGAAGGTCATCTGCAAACGTGAACCGTCCATTTTTGTCAATATTAAACTGTATCCAAGTCGGTTTTGTCATAGCATGACCGGCCGTTGATAGCAGTCGTATTTTTCTAATTAAGGAGTTGTTAGACTCCTCAAATTTCATCTCCATTATTCCATCGCAAAATGACAATATAGGATGATATTCTGCGGAAACAGGAGAATCAATAGTAAAAATTCCTATCGTTTTTCTTTTCTTAAGCTGGAGAACTAGTTTGGCCAAAAATTTTCTAATTGAACTAACTTCAAATATATCACAAAAATGATTTAATGAATCCATGACAAAATAGACTAAATTGTCTCCGTCCTCTACACCACTATTACGCCGTTGATTTGGAGATGCATCAATTTGTGTATCCGAGAGATAAGAAATTATTTGCTTCAATGTATCATCGAGAGATTTTTCGTTTGGAGTTTCATACAAGAGGACAGGGTTTACAAATAACGAATTGAATTTCTTCTCGCTCAGGTTAAACAATTCGATTTTTTCATTGTATGTAATTTTTGAGGAAAGAAAAATGCATCTTTTTCTAGAGCTTAGACCTTCTTCCAGAAATTCTCTACAATAATCTCTCTTTCCTATTCCAGGTGGACCAGACAAGAGAAACAACGTGGGTGAAATATTTTCCTCACCATCTGTGAGTTCAGCAAGTCCTGGAATGGCCATTTTGGATATTATTTCAAGTTGGATCTATATACCTGTTTTTTGTACCTATGTAGAAAACAAAAACAAATTAATCGCTTCATATTTCTATTAACGTCTTTAATTGCTCTATCTGCTGTGAGAAAGGATGTTTAGGAAATCCAAGGACAGTTAGAAATTCCTTCTGGGCAAACTGGATATCACAATAACATGGGATGGATGTCATTACGTCGATTCCTGTCTCAGAACTCAATTTCTTGATGAAGTCATCTGCTACTGGAGTAAGGCTGGTATAATTTGCCTCAGAATGACTGCCGTGAGGTTCAGCTATTTGCAAATATGGAATACAGTAACCTGCAATTCTGTTGAGAAGTAAATAGTATTTGGTATTACCCTGCTCCTTGAATTGAGCCAATATTTCATTGGCAATCATCTTCGTGCCTCCTATATCCATATCTCCCAATTTTAGTGTAAGAAATACAATATCCGATAATGCTAATGCATTTATTGCCCAAAATCTGATTCCGGGACTTGAATCCATGATTACATAATCAATATCATTTTTCTCGATCAAATCCTCTCTAAAGTTAATGAATCTCTTTAGCATAGCCATTCTGTTCTTATCCTCTTTTACTCCTTCAATCTTTAGAATATCCTCTCTTTTTGGACTAGAAAAACAACCCATAATTTTTCCGTTTAGAGATCCTTTTTCTGATAATTGTTGTATAGGGGTTACTTGAACTAGCAAGTCGTCGACCCCACACGCACCCACAATATAATCATTTAGAGTATTCTTGATTTTATTTTGAACAATATTCCCAAAATAGGCATGGAGACTAGGAGCATAAACATCAATATCCACAATACATACGTTGTTCCCATTTTTAGCCAACAATGCCGCCAAATTAGCCGCTAGAGTGGTTTTTCCAGTGCCACCCTTATAGGAGTGAAATGTAATGACCTGCTTCAAAGTATATTAAGAGAATGACAAGCACGTCTTTTTAAGTATATGCTAAAGTACCTTTTGGGTTTTAGAGGAAAATATGTCAGTGAAGTACCGTTTAGGAAGGTTAATTGAATATTTTTTATCTCTAGTTGCACCATAACATTCTATTTTATTCGTACGAATTATTTATCAAATCGCGTTAATATGATTTGTTGACTAGAGTTCATGTTAAATTCTTATGTATAGTATTTTATCTGCGAAGTGCGGGATTTGAACCCGCGATCCCGAGCTTGGGAAGCTCGTACCTTAACCAGTCTGGGCTAACTTCGCTTAATCGCCAATTACATTCTACAAATAATAAATTTCTATCCTTACTTAAACTTCTTCAAGCGCAGATATTTCAACGATTCCAATTTTTGCAACTCCATACTTGAACTTGTCTTCATGGCAATTTTTGAATCATAACTGTAGTACGATTAGTTATGGATCCAATATTTGGTAACAAATTAGATTGAAATGCAGAACAATATTTGATCGAATAAGCCCGATTCAAGCATGATTGTTTTTTATTTTCTCAAAAAATTAATTCCACGTATCGAAAAAATAAAAGTCAGTCCAAGAAATATTTTACTCTTTCTTTCTTAAACTCTCTAGAACTGAATAGGATCCTATATTCATTTATTCCTACAAAATTGGACAATTCAATGGCTATTTTCTTGGCAGCTTCAACTGTCCTTGCGTGGATCATGCTAAATAGATTAAATGGCCAATCAGGATATACAGGTCTTCTGTAACAATGGCTTACTTGTGGAAACGACGCTAGTTTGTACCCAACCTCATCAATCTTATCATCCTGAACTTTCCAAACAATCATGCCATTTGCAGTAAAGCCGGCATCTCTGTGCCGCAGGATTGCTGCGAATCGCCTCATCACGCCTATCGACTCGTATTCTATGGCTTTTTTAAATAGTTCATCAACCGTGATTGCAAGATTATTGGCAGAATTATCAAACGGTCTTGGTGTTACGTCTAAATCTTTTTGTAATTCCCTTATGAACTCTTTGTCTCTTGACGTAAGCTCAAATTTTTTTTGATCTATTGTTTTTACATTATCGTCCGGAGTTAACTTACTAGGGTCATTGTTCACCATGTCCAGCTTAACTCCTATTTTGTATAATTTCAAAGTCGGCAAAAGACGGAACTTAATTACACCTTCTAGCGATGCCATTTGCTCAAGGTCTTTTTTTAAATCTCCATCAGGAGGAACAGCCAACGTGAACCACATGTTAAATTCGTGATCTCTTTCATAATTGTGGCTCACGCCCGGGTGTTTATTGACTTCTAGGGCCACTGAATCTAGCTTATGCTTTTTGACGGCAAATGCAACTAATGCACTCTTGTAACCCAATTTTCTCGTATCAAAAATTGCATTAATTTGTCTGATTAGTCCACTTCGTTTCAATAAAGAAATTCTTCTCATTACATCATCTTCAGTCAGACCATGTTTAGTAGCTATTTCGAGATATGGTCTGCCAGATAGAGGGAAGGTCCATTGAATCTCATTCAAAAGTTGTTTGTCTAATGGATCAATGTACTGTTGATCTAGTTGCATCTAAGTTAAATTCAAGACCTAAGGATTAAATACTTTGTCATAAAATGAAATAGTTGACACGTTTGAATATACAAAAAATATATGAATTAACGCTTTTTAAATTAAATAAATAATTTGAATGGTAAAATTGTCGCTTTTCAAGGGGAGCATGGAGCATATAGTGAGATTGCTGCTAGAAAGTTTTTTCCTGACTCACCCCTTGTTCCAATGAAACTATTCCAAGATATTTTTGATGCGTTACGAAACAATAGTATTGATTGTGCAGTGGTTCCAATTGAAAATTCAATTGAAGGTTCTGTGAATGAAATTTACGACCTCCTGTTAGATACAGAAAAAAAAATCGCTGGGGAAATATTTCTAAAAATTAATCACTGTCTCATTACATTACCAAATAATGCAACAATAACCAAGGTCCACTCACATCCACAAGCTTTGGCCCAGTGTAGAAATTATATCAAAAAAAGAAATCTTGATTCTATACCTACCTATGATACAGCCGGATCTGTTAGGCTAATAAAAGAAAAAAAAATTCTTGATGCTGCAGCAATTGCTAGTAAGAACGCAGCAGAATTTTATGATATGAAGATTCTTGATCAAAATATCGAAGACAGGAAAAATAATTTCACAAGATTTTTGGTACTCTCTGATCAAAAAACAAGTCCTACCAAAAATGATAGAACTTCTATGATTTTTGGCTTAAAGCATACACCAGGATCGTTATTTTCAGTGATACAAGAATTTAATAATAATAAAATTAATCTTACTAAAATAGAATCAAGGCCTACCAAAGAAAAACCTTGGGAATACAACTTTTATGTAGATCTCGAAGGTCACATTGAAGAAGATAATGTCAAAAAAACTCTAAACAAAATTGAAAAAAAATGCACATTTCTTAAAATACTCGGTTCCTATGGCAGAGGAACAATAGATTAAGTGTTATTTAATTTAAACAAATCTTGTTTTTATTCCAAATCCCAAAACGATGATTCCTGTAATGAGTAACATCATTTGACCCGCAAAAGCCAAGGGTGGGGCCTTAGTTTCTACTTCTCCATCAATATTGAGTACGGAAGTTCCTACATTCTTTGTTTCAATTCTATATTCTCCTTCATTGTTGGCAATCAAATCGTATTCGTAATGTGATTGATTAGTAACCGACACCACAACTGATTTATTTGGATCTTCAATTTTGAAATTAAACTTGGACCCGTTAATTATGATATTACCAACACTTCCTTTATTCATTATAGGTGTAACAACATCCGTCAAATTGGCATCCAATGTACTATCCAGCGCTACTTTTCGAGGAATACTGGAATCAATCATTGAAGCGGCGCCAATTACAATAAATGCTATACCGCTTATCATCAGAATATAGAACGTTTTCTTTCTTGACACGTAAAAAATTAGAGATATGGCGTTAATTAACGATATGTTTTTTGATCAATAATATTTTCTAAAAATTAGAAAAATATTAGAAATCTTTGAGGAAGCAGCTAATAATGCGCTATTCAAAGCATTAGTAATCGAATGTTATGATTTAACATGTGATCGTAGAATCATGCTAATCCCAGTCGGTAGTAGTTCAAAAATAGCATTGCTCTTAATCCAGTGGTTTATTAATCAGTACTAATTTTCATTTTATAGATAATTATAACCAAACGGAAATGAAATAGGAGAGTTCATTATCTAGCGAGTAAGAAAAAGAAGACAATGAGTTTGAAGCTCAAATGCAATAGGCTACTGAATTGAGCAAGAATCTAAGGAAATGGAAATAATCAAAGAGCTATTTAAGACAAATTTTTGTGTGAACAATTAGGCGCATGACAAAGATTTATTTATAATGGTTTTAAATTTTAATCAATGAACAGTGTGGGCGCATTCATTATATCTCATTTCTTAGTAACAATAATCAGCCTTGGAACATTCTTTTTTATTGGCGGTATTATTCCGATAGAAGCATCGCCTAATGAAGTACCTTTGGAAGATGGTAGCGTTCCTACTACTCCGACTTCCGCGGCCAATAATGGCACACCCACAGATACAGGCACACCCACAGATACAGGCACACCCACAGATACAGGCACACCCACAGATACAGGCAGACCCACAGATACAGGCACACCCACAGA
>DATCWH010000059.1:0-5468 GCA_036566445.1 Nitrososphaeraceae archaeon | reverse complement strand
AATTATAACTATCTCAGCTTCAAAGATATTTTGAGCAGCAGAGTAATGGAAGCGAACCATATAAATTGTGATAGGTGTAATCTTAGTATACTTATATTTTTAAACTGCAGCAGTTTATATTTAGTATTGATGTTGACAGCGTTAAGCAGAGACACTAATTTTTGCGAGTCCATCTACGACAAAATCAAAATCTATGAACAGGTACAAAGTCGACAAACTACCTTTAATCCTATGAAATTGGAACATTTATTAATAAATATGGACTAAACACCACTCCCAAGGCTCGTCTTTCATAATGGACAAAAAGGGAAGCAGCTCACTTTATCGAACTGCTAACATACAAATAGTAAATTGCTTTACTGATTTCAGGACTTTTATGCTATTCAATAAAGACAGCAAAAACAGGACTAATATATTCAAATGGAAATTTGAATACGAGGATACAATATACAAAATCTATGATTGGAATAACAACTTAGCAGGATACTTTTTCCCAAACTACGATTCTCTGGAAAAACACATGGAGACAAAAAATCCTAGCGATGAATACCAACAAGAGGAGGAAGAAGATGAGGTTATTGAAGAAATGAACAAGCTGCATGAGGATGTAGTGGGAGGCAATATTATGATTCCAATGCTTAGACTCAATCTTCTTGACATTGAAGAAGGAAAAGCAAAAATGAACCTAAATTATACTATTGATGCACTAGAAGAAAACCTTCATCGGGCTAAGAAATGGAAACAGTGGCTAAAACAAAATAGTGTAGAATTTAATGTTGTCGGAAATTCGGTATACACAGCAAGAGAAGACAGGAATATGCTTTCACTGGTCCTTGGTATCAATTCAAATATCACATTAGGGGAAAAAGAAATAGGTTTAGTGTTGATACCATTACTGGATAAATTGCATGAAGATGGTATGTTATAGTAGTATTAGTGGTTCGTATTAAGGACAATAATATGGAGACTAAGGCTGACTAACACTGCCCTTTTGATAGGTTCCCGAGGTCACTGTAATTTTACCATTAATTTTCCATTCTGCTCCACCAATGTCCCTACCACCTGGACCCCTAGCACTTGGAATATCAATAGTAAGATCGTCAAATTCATAGGTCATAGACATGTTTTTTCCTGTCAGCTTATCGGTAATTTGACTTATAACTTCGGCCCAATGGCCGGATTGCGATAAAGTTTGTTCATTCATAATTATTCTATTGGACAACTTTGCTTTTAAATATGTGGACAAAGAATAGAACGGCTGTATTATGATGAATGATTATTTATGGAAACCGTATATCCGAAGGGTTCTATTACAGAATTGCATATTTGAACCAATAACTCAGTATATCTTTCTTTATCGTAAGTAGTATTCTCATCGATAATCTCCAAAGGAATTGCACTTCTTTTCCCTCCTCTATAATCAGCTATTATATATCTCAAAATTTGTCCTCCTGTCAGGGATCGTCCTTCTTTGTTAAGTCTTTTCATTGCATCATTTTCAATTGTATTCCTATTTATTTGGTATTCATTAAGATCCTTTGAGCGACGTTTCGAAAAAGCTAAATCTTCAGGTGATATATTTCCATCTTCTTTAAGTAACTGTTTGTATTTCTGGAAGTGTTCATTTACATAAGGCATCAATCTTCCAACTTCTTTTATATTGTTTCCAGAAGCTATTATGTGCAGAATTTCATTTTGAAACTCAGAAAAGAAATTAGGCATATCTCTTCTTCTTGTTTCTATGCCTCTAACTTTCAGTCTACTGTCTTGAAATGCTCCAAAATAGCGATTGACTACAGGCAAGTTACTATTTATTTTAGAAGGCAGAAATGCAATCCATTTGTATATTCCCTCAAATGATAACTTAAAACCTATCTCCTTTTCGATTACCTTTTCCAACTCTATATAATACTCCATTTTAGCTTCTTTCTTTTGGATCCATATAGAATCTACAATTCCATGAATAATACTGAATCCATATGTTTCAGCTATTTTGGACGTCTGCAAAAATATATGCCTATCAAACGCACATACCGCTATGTGAGCATCAATTCTTCCAAACTTTGCATTGTTGAAACCCAGATAACCAAAAGAAGTTACCAATATCCACTTCAATGCAGATTTTCTTGCATCATAAATTGATCTTTTTTCATTATTAGTTGCACAGATTTGTCCAAGCTTCTTATATTGTAAACGTTTATCTAAAACTATCTTCAGACCGGTTGGAACTATTCCTGTTATTTTTTCACAGATATTATAGTCTAATTCAGGTACTCTCGGTATAGATTGAGAACAACATTTACAATGTACAGTTTCGGCTGAAATATTCTTCTGAAGCATAATATTTGGGTAAAGGGAAACAAAGTCAAATTCAGCAACTTGTTCATGTACTCTTGAATCTGGTTCAAAAATAAATCCACCTCTATCTGCAATTAGCAACTCTTCAAAACTTTTGAAATGCTCTGCTACTGTTGGCTTCCAGGGTATTAATATATCTTTTTTGATAGCATAATAGAATTGCAAACTACTCAAACATCTTCCAATTGAGGCTCGTGAGGCCGTATGAAGAGGCATTCTACATAGTCTGCTTATTTCATATAAGCCATGTAATCCGCCACTATTATTTCCTTCATCTAAGAAAAAGGAATCGCTTAGATCTATATGTATGCGACCTAGCAATTTTGTAGTAGTAGGTTTGAAGTATACTTTTCCATATGAGATATAGCTTGAGCCCTTACTATCTGGTTTTTTTAAAGCTATTGGTTCTCTACCCATAATCAAGGGTATACCATTTACATCAGATCTATGAATTAGATGAGGAAAAGTAAATGAGTCTCCATCATCTGTAAACACAAAGTCTGGATCAATCTTTGTATTTAGTTCCTCCATAAGTCCCTGAATAGTAGATATTTCTGATTCCTTCTGAATTTCAATCCTTTCATTTGAAAGTTGAATTACAATTGAACTTATTGTGTCTCCTGGTTTTGCTATCTTTCCCTCTTTTTTTAGGTTGATTGTTAAATGTACTGATTTGAAATCAGGTATCCAATAATCTGTTGAACAAATATTATCTTTAACTTCAATGTTTGATGGATGTTTTGAATCAAAATAGCAAAAAGCTAGTGGAAATAAGTCTTTATCATAGAAATAGTATTGAGCAGGCAATAAATCTACGTTATATAGTTGAAACCTTCCAAAAGATTCAATTTGTCTTGCTAATTTTAATGCCTTGGCTGCTTTCTTTAAGGACAATTTAAGGACTCTCTTTTTAATAGTGTCTGAAAGCCTTTCATACCTTAGAACAAACTCATAATTTTCTACAGTTTTCATAATTTTTTCTTCTCCAAGTATTGAAAGTAGTTTTGACTTATCATCTGCTGTAACATACAGACAATACTTCCAACTTGAATCTTCTAATCTGAGGTTGCCATTCTTCTTTTTTATCCATGTAATCATTCTATCCTGAAGAGGATAAACGTCGAATATCCAACCTTCAACCAATTGAATAGGTGCTCTCCTTTTGTTGAAAATATTGTGTCAATAATTTATGAGCCAACATTTAGTTACGGTAAAGTACCGTACTTTATAAATGACAATATGATTGAAGGCTATTAACAGGTAGATCAAGCAGATATAGAATATACTCTCAAGAAATCGAAATCAATTTTCTACATGTAATACTTAGGGCTATCGTATGACTTTCCAACTTCAAAAAAAATTTAGGTAATGCGTTATAGAAACCAACTACCAGAAATATTTCAAGACCTGGAGTGACACAGATAATGGTAGATAAAATGATCTTCCAGTTGGAATTGGGATAGTTCATAAGCCACGAATCATTTGAAATTATTATTCTAGCTGGGTAATTAATCAACCCATTACCGATCTATGGAAACGTAAGTTAGCAATTACGTATTGCGTCTCAATGGACATATATAGATAATCTACAAAATGAATCTGGTTTATCCAATATAAGTCTGAGTCGTCCTGTCAAAGTTCTTTATTATCTCAAAGTTTTGTTCAAAGCTATTATCGTCAAAAAGGCCTAATTCTGGAAATAAATCCCAGGGTTGATGTTTTGCCATCTTAGTAGCCATGTGATGTTCTCCAACTAATGACGAAAGTAAGTTGTATGTCATGTTTCTAACTTCTAGTTCACTTAAAATACCTAGGCTGTGTAGGTACTCATGTGTTAATACCATAAACAAATAGGAATTATATTCACTGAGAGATTTGTGAATTTTTATTATATTTAAGATTCTTCTGTTCACTATGATTACGTTAGAACCCAGAATATGATATGCTCCAAGCCTGGTTGGTAGTCCTTGAAGTATCAAGCTTAATCCGGCTCTATGCATCTTAAATTTATCTTCGACTGCTAACTTTACTAGTTCAAATGCTTCGTTGAAATCTACTAGCTGTAATATCTTGTTTCCAAAGTGTTGTTTCTGTAATCGTTGTTTTTCATCTTCCTGATTTGAGACTGTCGTCCCTGATGACGAATTTGATTCAGAACCTACTTTATCAATATCTTCAGAACTCTTCATATATTACTCGCTTATTTGAATAATCTCGGATCAGCTCTAGCATGATACCAATAACTATGCATTGTTGGTATATAAATTCCCAGGATAATGCCAGCTGCCCGCTGCTCGCTGCCTGCTGTCTTCTTGCTTCTACCTATGTCATTAGTTGAAATTGCTTTCGTATCTGGGTGCTAGAGGAAATACCGTGTCTGCTTGCTAACTTTGATTATCATAACCATTGACACTGCTACTAATAGATCCTCTATCTAGTGATGGTAAAATTTCATCATTTACATCTTTATGTTCTGAATGCATAAGCGAAGTATTCAGCTAAATTTTTTATTTCAGATTTTCCAGTCTATAGTAATTGCTAAAATCGAGTTTAAGGTATGATAATGGCACTATTGTAGTGACAGGCATGACTCACGTTCCGTTTGCCTCCGCTGATCCTAGGACCGGATACATGAGAGCACAGGCTTTATACTATCCTAATATTGTAGAATTTTTAAAACTGAGCGAAATACTCTGTGATGATTATGTTCTGGATCTTATACCTTCCCGAAATATACTGATAGATAACAAGGAGGTTCATTTGACATTAAGGGAATACCAACAAAAGGCACTTGATAACTGGATTAAGGTAGGCAAAAGAGGATGTGTAGTTTTGCCGACAGGCGCAGGCAAGACAATCATTGGTGTAAGAGCAATAGAAATTGTAAACTCTGCTTCTATAGTGATAGTACCTACAATTGATCTTATGGATCAATGGACATCTGTTATATCAAAGTACTTTCCTGGTAATAAAGTCGGAAATCTAGGAGGAGGAATAGATGATATAGAACCCATTACTGTTTCTACTTATGATTCGGCTTACCTTCGGGCTTCAGCGCTAGGAAACAAATTTGCTTTGATGATATTTGATGAAGTGCATCACTTAGCCGC
>DATCWH010000004.1:0-72235 GCA_036566445.1 Nitrososphaeraceae archaeon | reverse complement strand
GATGAAGATGAAAATGATGAGATTTATTTAGGTTTGTTCTTGTTCAGAGAAACATAAACTGGTCGCTAGTATAATACATATCTACCAAGACGTATATTTCGGATTCAGGTAACTAAAAATTGCAACATGAAATTTACTACTCGTAAAGTAGTTTAATTAAAAGCACTTAAATTATCAACCAAAAAAATATTTCTTTTATGGGCCGATAGTTTAGCCTGGTAGAATACCTGCCTTGCATGTAAAAGAAATTGTGCAACATTTACAGAGGAAACGTAGGTGGTCGTGGGTTCAAATCCCACTCGGTCCACGCTTAGTACTTCTAATCGATTATCTTGTCTTTGAATCTTTTTTTCTAACCTTTTTTAAATTTTTGTTATAGAAGAAATTCACACATACAATTTTAGCAACAAGATACTCAACTTTTTTTACTAATTGTTGTAACGCAGTTCTAATATATCATGTATAAAAAATGAAGTTAATGAAAAACTTTAGTATGACAATTATTTTAATATCGGCACTCGTAATCACATTGGTGTCTACTGCCATATTCAATGGAATACAACAAGTTAGTGCACAGGAAAACAATAAAGCACAAGTAAATACTGAAAGGCAGCAAATAAACGAGTGCGAAAATAATTCACAAAATAAACTGGAATGCGCTAATGTCCTTGTTTATGGTGTGGTATGTATGCCCGGATCTGTATGTAAGCTAGAGAAATTTGATGTTCCGTTTGAGTTAGTCACGCCCTACTAAAAGGGTTGATATTCTTACTACTGGTAGTCGAGTAATTGAAGCGCAAGTATTTATTTAAATATTTAAAACAGCGTAGTTCAACTTGTCTAGTAGAAAAATTTGAAAATTGGAATTTCGTAATCATCCCAGCCTTCAAAAGTGCCAAGTTGATTATGCAGATTTAAAGTCGATATTTCGACACATCTCCTTCACTCTTCTTTAAATAGATAATAAGAAATTGGATAGCAAAAGTTATTTTTAGCTTTATGGTAGACAGAACATTGTCTTTTTTTGGCGGTGGAAGTAGTGGAAACATTGACAAGAAGAAATATGAAAGCTTAACTCTAAGCATACGACAAACCGTGCTAGAGCGGTCACATCATAGATGTCAAAAATGTTCTGTTAAATTTAAAGGAAGTAATGGTCCCTTTTTTGAGCACATTAACGGTTCATTGAAAGACAATAGACCTTCTAATCTTAGATCTTTATGTGACAAGTGTTTTGAACACGTTAAAAAGAAAGAAAGTAGAAAAGGATTACTGGGCAGTATGCGAAACAATCTTGGTCAGATGTTTGGAAATTAAAATGATAACTACTTACGTAGATTCCAGAAATAAATTTCTGTGCTCTTCACAACAAAAATTTTCTATTTTCATATCACTCAAGTTTGAGTTTCCCTCTACATGGGGCCAACTTTCTCCATGAAAAAATTTACCACAATATGCACAGGTCTTTTCCAATTAGAAATTATTAATTCGGGGTTCTTATAAACCTCGCAATGGTCCACATAATACTATCAATTTTAATCCATATATTCCTACTAAACTGAAATAATTTGATTAGCGAATAAAAATATATTTGAAAGTACTAACATTGTTCAATTAATTGAATGATAATGAACAAAGGGAAAGGGAAATTGTTTCTGCTGTAGATGAAAAGAATATCCTTCCTTACGAAAAATGGATTGTCTCTTTCTCGGATTCCAGAAAAAATAATATTAAAATATCTTATCGAGAATTTTTTGCTCAAGGTTTCTATGAAGCTTATGATATAGTTATGACTTATGCCGAAAAACAAAATGTAGATGTAAGATGGTTTAAAGAGAAACGAAATTGTGGGAGTACTTTTTCCAACTATAAAATTACAAAACTAGAATCTCTTTGCACTTATTGTAATAAGAAGTTTAATCATGAGGACCTGATTCCGTGCTATCATGCCTATTGCCACTCAATATTTTGTTCAAGAGAATGTATGAACGATCACCTCCTGTTACTACATAGAAGTAAGACTTAAAGAACTATAGTTAGGTCATTTTGATTTAGAATCAGATTTCGCTAAAATTAAGGTAATTAACTTTATTCTTAATTGATCTCCCTTAAATTGATCTAGAAAGTGAGAGCTATAATAACGTGGAATATCGTCAAAAATCTCTTTTACTCTAAAACCAATAGTAACGAACTTGGAACATAACCAATCCTTCCATAATCTTAACTGATTGTCGGATACAGGTTCTAGCAAATCATCAATTATTTCTGTAACAATAGTAAGAGTTCCTTTTTCTTTCAATATCTTGTAAATATTTTGATACAATAAGACCCATTGACTCTCCATACTCTTGTCTATGTAGTTTGGGGGTGGGAGCACAAAAATAAACTCGTCTACGCAATTATCTGGAAAATATGAAAGTACTTTTTCAAAAGAATCATTAATTAAGTAAATGTTTTTCCTTCCCAATTTATTACGAGCCTTTTGAATTTGCTTAGATTCAATCTCAATACCCACATAGCATGTGTTTGGACTATTTCCGGATTCAATAATCTTGTGTAATAATTGGCCATCACCCATTCCTAATTCTACTACCACTCTATCAAAAGTGGATATTGTTGAAACGATACTACTCTGGGAACACAACATGTATTTCGCTATGCTTGCGGTCTTAATAATTCAGATTCAAGTAATTGTTGTACGAGTTGAACTACTTCTTGTTCGACTTGTTGTCTAGGTAATCCCAATTTGGACGAAAAATGATCAGCTAACTGGGTAATTGTTTTTGTTCCATCGCAACTATTCCAAAAATCAACAATTGCCTGATTCACCATAAATCTCTGCTCTTTTTCATTTTCAAGAATTAACGAACCGTCCTCTTGAGTAATCAACCTGCCCTTAAGCAATGGTTGGTACTTTTCATAATCAACTTGAAACCTCAACTTTGGCCTTCCAAATCCTAGTTTTTCTCTGACTGAAGGTTCTATTCTTTCTATATTCCAGGGTGGATCCCAGACTATTGAGACATTAATGTTACCTACGCCATCAATTTTTCCTATATATCTCTTAACATCACTAACTAGGGTGTCGTGAAGTGGACAACCCCTTGTCGTCATAGTCATTTCAATATCGACGTCATTTGTCTCATTTACGTTTACACCATAGACTAAACCTAAATCCACTATATTAACGGGGATCTCTGGATCCATGCATTTCCTTAATACGGAATATACCTGCTCTTGACTAATACTTTTTGACATCTAATATTAAAAATGGCCTTAGAGATTAAATACTTTATCCATATCTTAGATTTTTTTTGATATACTTTCTTCGTATGGCGGCCTTAAAATGCCCTTTTCAGTAATAATTCCTGTTATCAATTCTGGAGGGGTTACATCAAATGCGGGATTAAAAACTTTGATACCCTTTGGAGCTAATAACTTGTTCCCCATTTTCGTCAATTCATTTTTGTTTCTTTCTTCAATAACTACCTCATTCACATTACTCGTTAAATCAAATGTCGATATGGGAGCGGCCACATAAAAAGGAATATCATGCCTCTTTGCCAGCGCAGCAACCTGGTATGTGCCAATTTTATTGTAGACGTGTCCAGTTTTCAATATTCTATCTGCACCTACTATTACACGATTGATTATACTCTTGGACATTAAATGTCCTACTGCAGTATCAGAGATCAAACAAAAATCTATACCATAGTGATCTAGTTCAAATGCAGTTAGTCGAGAGCCTTGCATCACAGGTCTTGTTTCAGTTGCAATCACCCGAATCTTCTTACCCATATCATTTGCTGCTCTAAGTACTCCCAGTGCGGTACCGTATGTAACTGTTGCTAGTGAACCTGCATTACAATGGGTGAGTATTACCTCATCGTTATGTATAATATCAGCTCCATTCTTTCCCAATTTCTTATTTTTTGTAATATCTTCCTTTGCCAAATTAAGAGAGAAAAGTATAATTGATTTTTTGATATCTTCAACATTATTTTTTGAAGCTGCTTCATTCATTATTTGATCAAGTGCCCAAGCTAAATTAACGGCCGTAGGTCTGGTTGATCTTAATCTGTCGTAGGCAATTTTAAGTTCTCCCAACAGAGCTTTTGGGGTTTTTGCCTTGCTTGAGTTTGCAGCCAACGACATTCCAAATGCAGCCGCAACACCAATAGCAGGAGCTCCCCTAACAATTAATCGTTTTATAGCTCTAGCAACGTCCTCATATTTCTTGTATCTAACATATACTAATTTACCTGGTAACTTCGTTTGATCAATCATTACCACTTGATTATTTTCCCATTTTACAGTCAAAAGATCCTTTGATCCCTTGCTTATTTTACCATTATCTTTGTGGTTCTTGCTATGAAGCATTGATGAATTGATGGTTATTGAAGTCTATAATAATTTACCTAGTTAAGGTGATTTTTAGGAGACCAATAATCATGGCCATACATACGAATAATTTAAACTGAGCAGTTATTACCATGTTGGATAATCAAAGGTGACTCTGGCTTATCTATCAATTAATAGGGAACCATAAATAATAGATACTAATAGTTAGCAAGTATGTCATTTATTAAATACCGAGTGATGAGATTAAGGAAGTTTACCAAAAATAAATTCTATGTTCTAGTCAAATATTTACTATTTATCTACTTAAGTTTCAAGATGAAGATTGGATGGTATTGATAAACAAGTGGAATCAACTAATTTGTCTTTAAGCTACTATGACAAATTTGAAATTTGATTTAATTTTCGTCTATTAAATTAAAGTAATTAGACATCATGATTTCGTAGGAAAGCCTATATCACTCAATTCAAATGTACCAAGTGAAGGGAATGTCTATTGAAAAGGAAGTAACTGCGAACAGAAATACAATTGATAATAATTCAAATAAATCTTCCTTGCAATATGACCTCTTTGACAACATTATAGGTTACGATGATATCAAAAAATTATTTTACTTATCCTTTGACTCACAAAGACCAATTCATATCTTGCTTGTTGGTCCACCTGCATCAGCAAAAACATTGTTTATGCTTGGATGCATGAAACTTGAACGTTCCTATTTTACACTAGGTACGCATAGTACCAAATCTGGGATGGTGGACTATTTATTTGAAAAGCGTCCGAGATATTTGATTATTGATGAGATTGAACATATGTCGATCAGAGATCAGACAGTTCTCCTTAGTCTTATGGAAACAGGAATAATAGCAGAAACAAAGCACTTGAAGACAAGAAATACTCAACTCAAGACATGGGTTTTTGCAACTACAAATGAAACTACACACATGCTCACTCCATTGCTTTCGAGATTCATGGTATTACACTTCAAACAATACAAATTTGAAAATTTTCTGGATATATCAATTCACATGTTGGGGCAAGAAAGTATTTCGAAGGATATCGCAAAAGAGGTATCTACTCAGGTATGGCACAAAATGAGATCAAAGGACATAAGGGACTGTATAAAGATCGCACATCTTGCTAAAACGAATGACGACGTAAATTGGATTGTCGAGACTCTTCTAAGATATAACAAGACATCCAATACTACTGAGAA
This sequence comes from Nitrososphaeraceae archaeon, assembly GCA_036566445.1. Taxonomy (GTDB): domain Archaea; phylum Thermoproteota; class Nitrososphaeria; order Nitrososphaerales; family Nitrososphaeraceae; genus TA-21. Next base: position 66,659 of record DATCWH010000004.1, on the reverse strand, counting down.
AAAACAATAACTTCATAAATTGATCTTAGGTTACTATTTTTATCACTGAAAAATGATTCCATAGCCGTTGGGACTTGACAATTTCCAATAACTATTCCCCAAGGCTTTATTTCTACATCTTTTAATCAATCTGAGATAATACCAGTACTAAAAGTCGAATCCGCCGCCATCGAATCCGCCGCCATCGAATCCGCCAGTATCACTCCCTGCTTGGGAATCAGCGCCGGAACTATCGGAACTACTGTCACTTCCTGCAGAACTACTGTCACTTCCTGCAGAACTACTGTCCGCATTTCCACTACTATCAGCGTTCGCGCCACCCTGAGAAAGAGAGCTTTCCATAGGAGTTAACGCCATACCCATTAACGACATCATTGAAGTGAAAAACAGTATGTTCATTATTCCTGAAAATAGCATCATCGGCATCCATGCTCTATTTGAATCCATAAGTGATTCAAGCTGTGATCTGTTTCCATTGTTATAGTTTTGTTGCATTTCTTGAACCTTGTCCTGTAATTCCTTCTTCTTATTTCCAAGAAGATTCATCCCTGCCTCAGTTATCTTTAATTCAATTTTTTTCCTACCAAAGAACCCTCTCTTCTCGTTCCTTATTGCTAATCTCTGAAAAACAAGATCAGTCAATATTAATTCAACTTCACTTTCGGATAACTTTGACACCTTTGATATCTTCCCGATATTATTCATTCCTCTTGATATTGCGTCGAGAACTATGAAGTGATTAGGACTTCCACGAATATTAACTTCGCTAGACATAATGAATATACGAACAGTAGTTTACTTAAATCATTCGTTTTCTGTATCGAAATTAGGGAATTTTAATATTGTATACATATGAAAGGAACTGGAGATCTTTAAGCTATGTTCATAGTCTGAAGAACATGACAGCCAATTTCTATTTTTTTTAGTCAATTGCCTTATGATTTTCAATTCTAAATTAATGACCTTTTAAAAAGTTTAAAATTATTAATCTCAGACAATTAATTAATTGGCCGGTACAGACAATTTCGGAGTCGAAAATGGAATGGGGCATAGAGCCATAGAATGGATGAATTCATATTCAAAGGAGAAAAAAAAGGAATTTAAGGCACGGCTAGAAGGTTATCAGATTTCATCAAAGAATTTTGGAGATTTTGAAATCATCTCATGGAGTGGAAATTGGTCTGATGCACGCAAAATAATTATTAAGGCAAGTGTCAAATTGAGTATGAAAGTTATAGAATCAGGTTACCATCAAAAACATAATCTCTTGATTTCATTTTTTGGCCTTGGAAAAGAATTTGCTAAAGTATACAAGAAAGGTACCTATATTGGAACTATTGTATTAGGTATGCGTTCTGGAAAATGGTATATAAAATCAGAAAAACTCGGATGAAGAATTAGCGCTAATTAAATTTTAGAAAGTTGAAAAGATCTTGAAATATTTATTCGATGAAAATGTTATTTAGTAACACTATCTCCTGAATAGAAAGTCACAAAAACTTTTTCCAGCTACACTAACACATTCATCATATAGCTCTTCTGGAGAGTTATTATCGCCATTTTCGGGAGGAACTCTGTTAGAAAAATCATCCAGTGATGAACCTATTTTCTCTTGCTCGGGCCTTTCTCCCAGTGTTAGGTCTAATTCCCTAATTGCATTATCTCTCATAATAGTAAGATGTACCTTATCTCCAACCTGTTTCTCGGTTTCAAGATATGCCAAGATATCGTCAATCTTCGATACTTCTCTGTTATCAATTTTTAATATAATATCGCCTCCCACATCAACATCTCTTCCATTATACGTAGTTGTAGTTGATCCTGCTCGTAAACCAGATTTGTCACCAGGACTCCCTTTGGTGATACTAGTTATTAGAAATCCTTTAGTTTCCTTCAATCCAATCTGTTTGGACAAATCTGGACTAAGACCAAGACCAATTATTCCAATGTATGGATGCTGGTATGAACCATTTTGGATAAGGGAAGTGGCAATTTTACTAATGGTGTTAGATGGGATAGCAAAACCAACTCCAGAGTAGACGCCAGTGTTAGAAAATATTGCAGTATTGATTCCAATCGCTCTACCTTGAGTATCAATGAGAGGGCCACCTGAATTTCCAGGATTAATAGCTGCATCGGTTTGTATGATATTTGGGATAGAGAATGACGATCCTGGCTCTGCAAAATTACCTGCATTCTCATTTGAGGGCAATAGCCTACCCAAACCACTTACTATTCCCACAGTCATTGAACCCGACAGTCCAAACGGATTTCCAATTGCAACAACCGTATCGCCAATCCTTAAAGAAGAGGAATTGGCGAGAGGCAGTGGTGTTAACTTATCTGAAGAAATATTTTTTACCTTAATGACAGCCATATCTGCAAATTCATCAAAACCAACAAGGTCCGCAGGATAAACATTACCGTCTAGGAAACTAACTTGCAATTCATTATCATTATTGGAGCCCGGTGCTACTACATGAGAATTTGTGATTACATGACCATCTTTATCATAGACAAATCCCGAGCCTAATCGCGATCCAAATTCATTAGAATTATCACGCTCAGTCACTTGTACTACTGATTTTTGAACCTTTGAAAAGAGATCTGGAAGAGCCAGGGAACCTTGGAAGGTAGAGTTTTCAGTTAATGGTATTTGTGCGGTTACAAACTTGACAGAAGAACTAAAAGCTTCATAACCGATGATTGCAATAAATGCTAATAATGAGATTAAGAATAATATTTTCTTTTCGTTCATTTCCTTAATATAATGTTCATATGAACCACCCTATATTTGAACTATAGTAATCTCGAGCTATCTCTTCTAACACAAATCCTATTTCGTTACCGTCTCTTCCGTGTGATTATCCAGTTTGTCCTTGTCAAATACGTGATTGGCGGTCATTCACTGCTAATATCCAATATGAAATTCTTTATTGTTCTTAATCATAGTGATCTAGGAAAATATTGCATTTGGATTCAATACAAAACGATACAATGAAATTCAAGTATCTTTTGTATCATTTGTATGACAAAGGAAGAATCCTCACTAACATTTCTGAAATACAAGAACCTGAACGACATGCTAAAAGTGATATTGTTTTCTTCTCAGTCTGCCTTAGGATTAACTCCAATGCTTTATCACATAACGTATAAAGCAAAAGAAATTCTCTTTGTTGAAACTGGGGCGCTGGGCGGAGCATTAGTTCATTACATTGTTGAAAAGGAAAAACCAAATAAGAAATTCATTGAATTGAGGCAATTAACGGGAGATTATAGCTTTGTTGAAAAGATAGGAAATGATACACATTCAATTTATATTCCTATACTTGAATTGGATACTACATCCATTGAATTTCCAATTTAAAAAGGGTAATTTATAGAAGCATTCAGATCTCGTGTAAGTTAAAGAAGAACCCTCATTTGACTCCATACTGTACATTCAATCGATGTTGGCAGTTCAAAAGTTTAATGGTAGGAAATTCTTTGTATTGTAAGATTAATTAATTTGATTTTAATTGACAGTAACATAAACTTTATACTAATAAAAGGACTAAATTTCTTAGTCTCATGAATAACGAAAGATCTAGAAACAGTATAACTATGAATTTTGAATTTTGAGTAAAAAGGTTAGTCAGAATTAATCAATCATACATCAAGTGCGATACAATATTCAACATCATCTGGTGACGAAAGGAGCAGGAGAAGGTTTAACGAGTTGGAAAAATCAATAGTATGATTATTAATATCACGCAAAAGCCTTATACTAATTTCTGTAATGTAGTCTTACAGATACCGTAGGTTTTAAAAATAGTGGAATAGATAAATAATGCATGGTAGACGAAAGGTTATCTCAATTTCTAAAAGAAGGTAAAGATTGGGAGAGGAAAGCAACCAGTATACCCGGAGTATACTTAATTAAACTGCCCGAATACAAAAGCAGACCTGCTTACATAGCTATAGAAATTAATCCAGTTGATACATCAGGAATAGCAACAAAAAAACGCGGAATATTAATTAAATCACGTTCTGAGTTGGAGCAAATAAGCAATATTCTCACTAATGTAAAAATTGTTCAACTACTGACTAGTATAGATGAAGTAAATCCAGAGAAAAAAACAAAACTACTACCTACTGAAACTGATGTATTTGAGATCTGATAAACAAGAAATGAGGGTCAAAGATATGAGATTAAAACTGAAAAGGTGGTAATGGGTAAAACACTTGTACTGGTGAATGGTAAACGGCATGCGAGGTTGCACCAATATGATTATGGTGGTCCAAGAGAGTTAATAAAAAGGAAGAGTTCAAAACCATAGAATTCTACGATGATGATAATTTGAATATACGTGTAAAACAAATTTTGTAGATGAATGTTGTCTGTATAAGTGACAGTTTGCATCACAAAACTTGAATAACTTAATCAGTGAAGTAAACCTGGTTTATGTTGATTGATCATCCTTGATAATCCATTCATATAATTTTTAGCAAAAGTCGTAATGGGCTGAGAAGAATACCATATACACCCAAGTACCTGGCAGTCATGGCAAGTTCTAGCTATATCCCATTGAGGTGCGCTCCAGACTTCTTCGATAGTTTGTTCAAGCAAATTATATGTGTTCTCTGACTTGTTAAATTTCCAACATGGTACCATGACCGTACCATCCGCGTTAACAAAAGTGCTCTTCCATACTCCACACTCATCGAAAGTAGTACGCCCATACTTGATAATTTGTTCAAAATACTCTGGCGGGATCATTATTTGAGGGGAAGAATTTTTTTTCCCGTAATCCAAAATGCTTTCACAAACTTCCATCATAGTGTTTCTATCTGGCAATAATGAGTACGATACATCAGCTCTATCTTCTACAAAAGTTAAGGAAACCGCGTTTGAACCAAGTTCTTTAGCTTTGTCAAAATAACTTTGATCAATAAATTCATCTGTATTAAATTTTGTAATTACGCTATTGAAGTAGTGTGAAATGTTACTTTGATTAAGGAGTCCAATGTTTTCCATAACCTTGTGAAATGACTTGCTTGATACGCCACGTACTTTACAATAGGGTTCTTCATAAACTGAGTCAATGCTACAAGTAATAAATTGGATGTATTGTCTTAGTTTTTCAAGATCCATAGAGTGTAAAAGTGAACAGTTTGTAATCAATGAAGTAGGCATATTAATACTATGAAGGTAACTTACAAGGTCCATAAAATCTGGTCGACTTGTTGGTTCTCCACCTTCAATAATTGACCAGACGCAATATTTTGAGGCCTTATCGAAAATGCTTTTCCATTGTTCTGTATCCAGATCCCTTTCACTTACAAGTTTTAATTGCCCTTCTTTATTGGAATCACCAAAAGGACACATAGGACAATAAAAATTACAATAATGGGTCAAACTGAAAACAGCCACTAGTGGCCGTCGTTTACCTAAGACCCTATTTAATGACCATTTACTTAGTAACTTCAAAGTTCGGATCTTATCTACTTGCAATCAATTTATCTAGATATTTCATTCGTATTAATCTATTGGAGTTTCTCTGATGACGTGGATTATTTTTAAGTTAGACTTGAAAATGATTTTTATTCTAGCTTTGCGAATTTAAGATAAACAGATTCATTATCGAATGGATCTAATTTTGCATTTTGTAATTTGGCTTCAACAAAGACCGTTTTTCTCATTTTAGATCCTCGGAAATCACAATTTCTCAAATCTGACCACATAAAGTTTGTTCTAGTTAGATTTGAATTCATTAATTTGCTACTTTTCAAATTTCCATAAATAAAAATTGCATCTGTTAAATCCGCATTTTCAATGTTTGAATCCATAACTTCAGATTGAGCAAAATTGGCCTTTTGTAGATTGCATCTTGACAAATTTGTTCCGTTACACTTGATGCCGTTTAGAAAGGCATTTGAAAGATCCTTTCCTGAAAAATCCATTCCGCTCAAATCGATTTTCACAAAGATGTTGGTCATTCTCCATTCATTGAATTCCTTAATTTTCGACTCCTGTAAGAGGCTTAACCAAGTTGATTTTTCAGTCATTTTTATGTCGTTATTTTTATCTATATATCAATTTTCTCCAAATGAAAATTCTACCTATGAGAAATGCTATTTTTTGCTTACTAAACACGATTCCAAATTGGAAACATGACCGGTTCAATTTTCTTAAATTGTGCGTAAACACTTATTATATATGTCAATTATATCAAAATTTGACATATGACAGAAGGTAAAAAAAATAATTCACCACCACGCATAATGATTGTGGACGATGAATCCGATATCCTTTCGGTCATAAAAAGAGGATTAGAGTCAAAAAATGATTTTAGGGTTGAAACATTTTCAAAAGGTGATGATGCCATAAATAATTTTCAGAATCATCCTCCAAAATATTATGATCTTGTAATTACCGACATCCGAATGCCTAAAATAAATGGATTTGAGCTTTATAGACGGATAAAGGAAAATGATCCTGCTATGAAGATTGCATTTATTACAGCATTTGAAATTAACAAGGAAGAATTCAGCAAAGTTATTCCATCTGTCAATGTTACTCATTTTATTAGCAAGCCGGTCAGTATATCCAAGTTAAGAGAGAAAATAAAATCCATCCTAGAAGATAATAACTGAGAGCTAATCAGAACAAGATATTTTCAATCTGACCTGAGCATCTTTATTGTTCCCTACACTAGTCTGAACCAGCGATAGGAAGTGCCTTACCTGAAGGAAAATTAAATGCATTTTGTTCTTGTTCTTCTAGAGTAACTTTTTCAAATTCAAGAGTAATTTCTATTGGCCCGTTGAATTTAACACTGATTTCATTTGCAAGATTAGCTATTTCGTCTCTATCACTGAATTCTCTAGAATCTTGAAGAAAAACTCGACTTTGCCTGAACAATGCTTTGCCTCCATATTTTTCCTGCAGAAAATCTAATAATTTTTGAACTTTTTCTTGCGGTATGTCGTTATAATAGAAACATATTCCATTTATTAGTTCCTTATCAAAAGGAGTGCCGTACCTAAACCAAAAAACTCCAAAGTGTTCATACTCTCCTTGTAGACATTTAATGTCCCAATGATTAGCCCTTTCGATAGGGTATGTTGAATTTAGAAGGTCATTAACACCTAAACGCCAATATCTTACACGCATCTGAGAATATACCAAATTATCATTATAATAATGTGACGAATAATTGAAAAGCCCAATGTTTGTACTAATCTCCCAACTGGTGAGAAAAGAGAATTCGATGCAGAACAGTATATCTTATAGGATAGATTTTTCATATGAAACAGATAAAAATAATATATAGTTAGAAACTTAACTGTAGGAAATTGAAACCAAAAAACACAAAAAAATCGCGTAGGAATATTTTGAGTGATTCAGTACGCGATTACAAGATTGAATCAAATTCCATAACTTTACTAATTGATGGTATGGCAAATTCTGGTGGTTTTGAATCTAAAAATCTTTGGGATGGAATAAATATAATTCGCACGATGACAAAGGACAAAAACTGTACCAAATTCTTGTCGTTTGTAGGATCAATTATCTCGACTGGAGCAAGAGGTATTATCAAGGATATGTTAAAACGTAAGATCTTTGATTGCGTGATTACAACATGTGGTGCACTGGATCATGATATTGCAAGAACAAGTACAAAATACTATTCTGGAGACTTTCGGATGGATGATAACTTGCTTTATAAAAAGAAGATTCATAGATTGGGAAATGTACTAGTGCCCCAAAATAATTATGGTCCGGTTATTGAAAAAAAGGTACAGGATTGTCTAAACGATCTCTACAAGAAGGGATTGCAGAGTTTGTCGACCTTTGAAATAACAAAGAGTATAGGGAGTACTCTAGATGAGACTTCATTCTTGTACTGGGCGTTTAAGAATGATATTCCCGTCATAGTTCCAGGTATTGTAGATGGCGCAGTTGGAAGTCAAATATGGTTCTTTCATCAGAAACATAAGAATTTCAATATAAATATACTATTGGATGAAACCAGACTATCAGACTTGGTTTATGATGCAAATAAAACTGGTGCTTTCATTATTGGGGGCGGAATTTCAAAACATCATACATTATGGTGGAACCAATTTAGAGGAGGATTAGACTATGCTGTATCTATAACAACAGCTTCTGAATGGGATGGTAGTTTGAGTGGGGCCTTAGTTGCAGAAGCAATATCGTGGGGAAAAGTAAAGGGAAAAGCAAAGCAAACTACAATACATGGAGAGGCAACTACATTGTTACCGTTCATTTACGCTGCACTAATAAAATAAAACATCTCTGAAATCATTTTATCAACTGTTTAACTTTTCACCTTTTCAACTCTGTCGAATTTCTATCTACGGTCTTTATAGAAAGTATTTTGGCCATATTTGGATCTTGAGGTTGATCATTTTCAACTGTTGGTAATGCAGCAATTTTATCAACGATATCCATACCGTTTATGACTCTACCAAATGCCGTATATTGATTGTCTAAAAATCTAGAGTCATTCAAAACAATAAAGAACTGTGAGCCTGCACTATCTGGATCTGAAGATCTTGCCATTGAAACAATTCCTCTATCGTGTGGTATATTACTAAATTCTGCTTTGATCTTATAACCCGGATCGCCAGATCCCCACGCGGCTTTGTTTGTGTCATTTTTTGTATTTGGATCTCCGCCTTGAATTACAAATCCTTTAACAATTCGATGGAATACAGTGCCGTTGTAGAATCCAGAATCTGCAAGTTTCTCAAAATTTGAGACATGCATGGGCGCTACATCTGGAAAGAATTCCATAGTTATAGGTCCCTGGGTTGTATCTATCACAGCTAATTTAGATTCATTAGTTGATCTCATATTAATATTAGACTTGGTGGTATTTATTGAAAATTTCTCTTTATCGATAATTTCATTATACGGGTCTGATGTTGTTTTAGGTATATAATTAGGGTTCACTTGGTATATTAATACTGCAAAAAATAGACCCGGGCTGTTACTCTTGAAGCTGTCTGATGCATAAACCAATTTTAGGGGTTGATCTTCATTACCATTTTCTGGGTATTTGATGTCTTTTTCATAAATTGCCGTTGCGCCTGGTTGATATTCGCTCGATGGGGCCCCATTTAATATATATGAGACAGGAGTGAAAGGTATCAATTGTCCAAGTAGCGTACTATTCCAAAAGAAGGGAGTTGGTGTAAAACCATCTTGTTCAAGATATCTATTTTCATCGAAACCACCTATTCGTATAAACCACTGTTTTTTGCTTTCATCTCCTCCGTTACCTAAAACATACACCTCACTATTATTGACGCCACTAAATCTCTGTCCGACAATGTATACTACTATATAGTCTCCCTTTAGATCCTTTGCAATTTTGAGGCCGTTTTCGGTTTGATCCATAAACATCTTTGCAATTGTTGCAATACGTGTTTGGTTTATTGTGGCGTTATCAGCCAAACTAGTTCTATTTCCCAATGTTGTTATCCAGTAACCATAATCCCACCAAGATGCAATTACTGAATTGGGGGATGTATTCGCAGAGATCCAATTTAATGCGCTTATCCAATCATTGGTCTTGACCCTAAATCCAGTACCACCATTTGCAATAGAAGGAGGAATGTCAGCAGAACTCAACCAATTTGAATTTTGTGGGAATATTATGCCATTGTCCAGAACAGGAATTGAAATCAAAATAACAATTATAACTGAATATACAATTTTTAATGATTTGTCCGTGTGAGAAATTTTTTCGTTTTCTATCCTTTTCTTCTTCTTATGTGAGGATTCTGATATTGCCTTATAACTGATTATACTTCTAGTAATTTCATACAGACCTAATCCAGCTAAGAGTATGATTCCAATTGAAGAGAATACCAGTAATCTTGCAAACGTTGCACTTACGTATACTCCAGTAATTCCAATGATTAGTGCAAAAATGGACATGTCATTTCTGTGTTTAAATGCCATAAGTGCTCCAAACCCAGCAAACATTACTAGAATTGAATAATCAGTGAAATATTCTACCAACGTTGGAGTGAAATGCTCAGCAACTGATTCTACCAGGGGATTCTGAGAAGAAAGAAATGGGTTAACTGCATTTAGATATCTAAATGAGGATCCCTGAAAACTTCCAGATGCGATTATTCCTATGCCAATTGCAAAAAAAGCTCCGATCAAGATCCAATTGTTTCTTACGAAAGTATTCGATGAACTAAATTTCCTCACAGTTGCTGACACAATCATAAATATTGTTCCTCCTATGAGGGCAATACCTGGAAGTCCAAATACGAATGAGAGACCGGGTCTTGGAGACAAACCTGCAGATAATACCGTAGCAACCGTGAACAAAATTGCAACAATTAAGGGGACCTTGATATCATTTCGCAAAAAAGTTACTGCAAAAAAGAATAATGAAATTGGGATACTAAAGTATTGAATCCCACCCCATGAAGCATTGGCTAGACCTAATAATAATCCTCCAACTATTGCTTTTACAATGGCAATTCTGGGCTTATGTTTCATTGCAGAGGTAAGTAAGTACAGAGCCAAAAGTGCAAGAAACAAACCAAGGGGTTCTGATTTGAACCATCCTAAATTTCCACGCTGAATAATAGCGGGAGTAAAAGCAATTAGTAGTGCGGAAAAAAGGCCTGCTGTGGTTCCACCCAGTGACCTTACCAATGCAAAAACAACAATTGTGGTCAATGATCCTAACACAACGGGTAATAATATTGTAAAATCTAAAACAGAACTATTTCCTCCAAAGATCTTGTACAGATACGCGGCTGTTACATGTAATCCAACTTGTGATGTTCTCGGTATGTCTCGACCATCAGGGTACCAAGACATATTATCATGCCACTTCAGATATGCATCCAGGCCATTATCTACGATATACTTAGTTGCCCTGTAATCAAAATATGGATCGAATTCATTTAGATAAAAACCATACTTAATCGGATAAGAACGCATTATGAAAGCTGTGGTAAATGCAATAACTAATATTGCAATAACTAATAAATGACGTACGTTAAAATTGTAATTTCCAACATGAAATAAAACTCTGTCGCCAGATAACATATAATGCTTGTTGATTACACTCATTTTTTAACGTACTGGATAGCATTTGGATAACGTACTTGTAGAAAAATAAATATGCTAAACTATTTGTTAAAAGAATTTTATTATTGGTTTTCTAACAAAAGAAGGGGGGAATTAAGAGATAATGTTGACTGCGAAAGTATTACCTCTTTGATTTGGATCCTTTCTTAGCAGACTTCGATTTCTTTTTTGCTGCCATTTGCAATGATATTAGAAAAACAGATCGTATATAAGTTTTAATTTTTTCAAAAAATTTTCGCTACTCTGACTCTAATATCTTTGTTTTACATACTGTGACCAGTTCTGAGAATCGTATTGCATCCTCTTTATTACCTACGATTGTACCATAATGCATTGGAATTGCAATTCTTGGATTAATCAATTCGTTGACCGCCTTAGATGCTTCCTCAGCAGTCATAACATAAGTTCCGGAAACAGGTATTAGTACAATACTTGGCTTTGTATCTTTCATCTCTGGAATCATATCAGAATCTCCAGTGTGATATAAGCGATCATTACCAAATTCAACTATGAATCCGATTTTTTTGTCGTTCTTTGGATGAAATTCCTTGTCAACATTATATGCCGGAACTGTCTCTATTTTTAAATCATCTACCCTCACACTGTTGCGAGGATCGATGCCAATTGATTCTTTCACTTTTAGAGACTTTAATTGAGATAGACACTCTTGAGCAGAAACAATAACTGTTCTTTCATTAATGATATTTTTCAAATCTTCTATTGATAAATGATCAAAATGGTTGTGGGTTATTAGTACAATGTCAGCATCAGAAATGTTTTCGTAATTTTTGCTCAATTTGTAAGGATCGATGTACACTTTCTTATTACCATATATGATCTTGAAACCAGCATGACCGTTCCACGTTATACCGATCTTATCGTACTCAAACATGCATAATAAAAAATAGATTAACGATTTAAAGCTACCCTTCAAAATACCGATTTTCTAATATCATCTTATTCTTGGATAGTGTAATAGTAGTCACGTCAGCCATTTTCAGTCTGTTCAATAATTTAGCATCTAGCGTGGCCACAGCAAGTTTTCTATTTTTGGTTGCATAATTAAGGATTTCATTGTCTACATTTTTTGATTTTCCGATATCCTTGATTTCAAATTTCAACTTAGATATGCGAATTGCAGTATTTGCGATCATAGATTTCTTGGGGCCTGATATTCTCTCAATAGAATCAAGTTCATCTAGAACAAAGGTAGGGACTATGAATTTTAATCTCCCAATTTCGTTTTCAATTTTGTCCAAGCATTTTATAGGGTTCGAAACCAGTGCAATGAGAAAGCTGGTATCACAAATTATTTCCATCTGTAGATCCTCTGAAAAATCATATTATGAATAGATTATCTTTAATTAATTAGTTTCAATAAAAGCGGCATCTTTTCAGGATAACTTATCTAGGTAGACCCAAGTACAGATTAATTAGGGTAACAAGTATTCTGATTCTGGTCGGAATTCGTACTTGGTATTTCCATTCCACTTTATCAAAAGGTTCATTATTAAGGTTCAAAGATCATTCTTTAGTGTAATTGAAGACAATCGAGACGCAAATCGCGGTGAATTCTACTCCTGAAATAATTTGGAACATTCTTACCAATTTTGAAGAATACGAATTATGGAATCCATTCATGACAAAAGTAGTTGGCGATGCCAAATTAGGATCTAGGATTATGGTCAAGATTCAGACTGTCAGAGGGAAACAGAGAACCTATAATCCAATTATAACTAAATTCGAAATAAACAGAGAACTTCGATGGAAAGGAAAATCATTCTTACCTGGTATCTTTGACGGCGAACGCATATTTATAATTGAAAAATCCAACAATAAGGTTTCATTCTTACACAAAGAAATATTCAGAGGATTAGGTGTGAAATTAGTAGGAGAAAAGTTAGATGAAGATCTCAGAGAAAGTTTTGATAAGATGAATAATGCCTTAAAAATTAGAGCTGAGAATTTCTGAAAGTGATAACACCTAAACGATAAAACTTTTTGGGTTCTATATAGGAATGTCTAATCGTCTGCATTCCGTAACTAACGTTTGCATGTCCTTCTCTAGGGTATAGTGAAGCTTATTATTGTAAATAATGGCTGCTGGATGTATTGTAAGAAAAAAGAGCTTGCTGTCTTTTTCAATGAACTTTCCACGATTTCCGAGTATGGATCCGCCACCCAGCAACGACTGATAGGCCGTTCTACCCATTATGCAAATAATTTTGGGAGCAACAATTGAAATTTCCCTTTCAAGATAATTCCTACAGACACGCCGCTCATCTTCTGTTGGAACCCTGTTAGCAGGAGGTCTGCATTTAACAATATTAGTCACAAAAATTCTTGATCTTGCTATTCCTACTTTGTCTAGCACTTCGTCAAGGATTTTTCCTGCCAATCCTACAAATGGTCTACCTTTCTCATCTTCATTCCTTCCTGGAGCTTCTCCAACAAACATTATACTAGCTTTAGAATTACCTTCGCCAGGAACCGCATTTGTTCTATTCATACATAAGTTACATAGTTTGCAGTTGATAACTTCAGTTTTAATCCTGTCAATTGTATCGTTAGACATATCCATCAGTTGCTTATTGCTTTTTAATATCGAAACTTACATATATTATCATACTACGTATCTAGAATAATAATTATTGAATTTATGTGTAATTTTGTTAGATACTATCAACAATAAGACAGTATAACCGCTGCGGAAGTTTTGTCCAACATAATCTGCTTGCAATTAAAGTACAAGTCAATTAATTTAATTTCATTATTTCCTTTGACAATTAGTTTTAACTAATGGTTATTATTAGTACGACTAGTATTTTATAATACAATGAGTTCGAAAATAGATCAGTTGGAAAATCAACCTGATCTAGCGGATCAATTGAGGCATTTTTTCAAGAATATCAGGAACAGTAGAGAAAAAGATAATGAGATTACATTGAATAAAAATAAGAATAAATTAACGACGAATACCAATATGTTAGAATCAAACAAAACACTTCGCGAAAAAATGAATATCGAAATTGATATAATTCAAAGAACAACAGTTTTTAGTAATAATCCTTCTATGTGGATTTGAGTGCAGAATAATTGATGAATTAACCGGCACGAACAAGCATGATTTATTGCGAGAATTGGTTTATTTCATAGTGAACATAGTTTATCCGTAGGCAGGTGTCACTAGACAAAAGTAGTGAATTCTCTACTACTATCTGATATGATTTAAAAATGATTATTGACTAGAAAGTAACTAGTTGAGTTGTAAACCAGTTACACTTGAATACAAAAAAGGAACAATAGTGGTAAAGGGACTTGATACTCTGCCCTATGCTTCACTAGATACAAGGAGTAACTTCTTGTATTCCAACGGTATAAACTATCAAAAAATAATTCAATACCTTAATGAAAAGGACATGAAATATGAGGACAAAGTATTGGACTTGTTACCTCTTGGGCATCTTCCAAAATCAAATGTTAAGCTGCGAGATTATCAACAAGACGCAGTTGAAAATTGGTGCATAGAAAAAAGGGGATCAATAGTACTACCAACAGGGGCCGGCAAGACCATAATTGGGTTAAAAATTATTGAAATTGTAAATTTGCCAACACTGATAATCGTACCCACGCTTGATCTTATCAAACAGTGGACAAAAGTGCTCTCACAAAGTTTCGATATTGAAATAGGAAATATAGGTGGAGGAACTGAAAATATTCAGGCAATTACTGTATCAACTTATGATTCTGCATACCTTAAGGCGCCATCGATTGGAAACAAGTTTTTGTTAATGGTATTTGATGAGGTACATCATTTACCAGCACCATCTTATAGACTAATTGCAGAAACATTTGTAGCGCCATTCAGGCTAGGGTTGACTGCTACCATAGAACGTGAAGATCACTTGGAAGATTTTTTTCCATACTTAATTGGAAAATCAACATTTAAAATTACGGCAAAAGAGCTAGCAAAAAATAATTATCTTGCCGAGTATACTATTGAAAGAAAACAAACGTTCATGTCCCCAAAAGAATATTTGAAATATAAAGAAAATATGACGATATATCACACATGTTTAAGAAAAATTGGATTAAAAATGAATTCTCATAATGCGTTCAAAAGATTAATCATGATCTCTTCAAATAATAAGCTGGCCAGACGTGCTCTAGTAGCAAGAAACAAAGCAATCGATATAGCGCTCAATAGTAAATCTAAAATGGACGAAATTAGGAAAATATTAGGTGAAAACAAAGACATCAAGACAATAATATTTACTCAGCATAACAAGCTTGTATATGAAATATCTAATGATTTTCTTATTCCATTTATTACACACAAGTCTTCTAAAGAGGAAAGGGAAGACGTTCTTACCGGTTTCAAGGACGGTAGATATAAAGCAATTGTTACCTCAAAAGTATTAGATGAAGGAATAGATGTACCTGATGCACAAGTCGGGATATTAGTAAGTGGAACCGGTAGTAGTAGGGAGTTTATCCAAAGGCTGGGAAGATTACTGAGGCCAAAAAATGATAATAATCAAGCAAGATTATTTGAGATCGTTTCTGGCGGTACTTCCGAGGCATTAACTAGTGAAAGAAGACATAGGAATATAATGAAATAAAATTTCACCACCTTTTTATCTCAATTTATAAATTTGTAATTCAGAAATAGAACTCTAATATGCCATATTGTCTTCTACTTCTAGGTTCTAAATGATGTCAGTTTTAGCTGATTATTCTTCTCCGAAAAGTCAATAGTAGACTTTACCATTCTAAGAGTACTTCTGTCCTTGGAATCTCTTATATAAATCACATATATCAATGCATAATTCTTCCTATTTGTTTTTCTGATCACCCTGCCAATTCTTTGTGCAACTTGATTAAAATTAGAACTATTTGAAATTATTATTGCAATTCTAACCTCAGGTATGTCATATCCAATTTCAAGTGTATGTACAGACAGCAATGGAAAGTACTCCTTTCCCCATTCTTCTAAAATTTTCTTTCTTTGGTTAGCCGGTATTTTATTATGAATAGATCTAGAGGCTATACCATTTAATTCTAAAATTTTTTCTAATTTTTTTATAGACTCAATTGTTTCGCTAAATATCATGATTGGTTCTGATGGATGCTTCTTTACTATATTTACGACAGACAATATTTTATTTTGTGCGGAGCTAAGTAATTCTTTTCTTTTTCTGACATTTTCAAACCACAATTTTGCTAATTTTGCATTATATCCGCCCCTGAAAAGGAACATGGATATTCTTTTTGGATCAAATACTCCAAGTTTCCGTGATAGGAATGATATCTTTGTTGAAGTTTCATTGTATATTTTTTTCTCAGAATCTGTAAAATTTACAGGTATAGATACAACTTGCGGTTTAGCCAATCTCCCATCTGTTACGGCATCCTTAATCAAATATTTCCTTACAGGAGGCAATGTTCTAATTATAGTATTATAACGGGAATCATTCTCATTTATGGTAGCGGTTAACCCCAATATCCCTTTAGTGGGATCATCATTTATTATGTCAAATATTTTGCTAAATTCTTTCGCTGTTTCACTCAGCAAATGAATTTCATCAAGAATTATCATGTCCGAATCTCTGATCAAGTCTAAACGATTTATGACACTCTGGTATGTACTAATAGTAATTTCTCTTATATCCTTTTGTTCTCCAAAAAAAGTTCCGATGGATTCTCTCGGCAATCCGTATCTGACTAGTCGGTTTACGTTCTGGTCAATAAGTACAATTCTTGGCACTATAAACAAAATTCTAAATTTTTGATTTAGTTGACCTCTTCTTGTATCTTTAGCAGATAATATAACGTCATTGCTAAACTTAATTTCTGCTAGTCTTCTTGCGCACTCAAATGCAATTTCAGTCTTTCCTGTTCCAGTACTATATATTATTGAACCCCTAAATTTATTATTTATCCATGCATTGACCGCCTTGCATTGATCATCTTTTAGTTCAAATGGAAATTTAAGATTCAGGATGGCGGTCAATATCCTAATTTCAATGACCATATGCTAAATTCTTTACTAACTTGCGATTTGATATCCCGGCCTTCAGCAACCAAGCATGAAATAGAACAATAGAATCAACTGAGTGATCACTAGGAATCTTTGTTTTGTCAATTTTTATTAGTATATCGAGACAATAATTGAGAATAAATATATCTAATCAGATATTGAAAATGTGGTTGTACGTAAACCTGTTTTGCTAATTGATGACACGGAGAGTTCCAGACTTGCTATAGAAATTTTACAAAGCAACAATATAGGATTTGTTGAGTACCATATTGGAAAATTTGAAGAAAATTGTTGTGTAGACCTGCCAACCACAAGCGCACCTGCATTGTTTGCCCCTGAGGGTATATTTAGGAATATTGAAGGGATAAAAGAATATATCACTGTTGAAAAAAATAGCTCTAGTAGTCAAACTAGCGAGAGTGCATACTGGTAGTACGAATGAAGAATAGACTACCAAAAATTGTCAAAACTTGATTAAGTTCTGGATTTGTCAGAAAAAACGAATACCGGTAGCGCATGGGATACCAACTGATATCATTATTTCACTTTGATTTTCATATCTCTATAAGAATCTACTAATTTGTTGTAACGTCTAAATATCAATAAATAATGCGACGGTATTAAGCTTAAATAAATTGTAAAAATCCAATATTCAGTCAGTCAATAAAAATTAATTAGGATATAAATATACTAATTTCAGATTAGGTAGCCGTGCTTAGTTTACTCAAATTTACTTCGTGTTACGGACGGAGAACGAATCTATTGGAGCTTCATTTTTCTCTAATTATATGTCTAGTTCTTATTTCTAGTAATACATTTGCACAGTCTTTTCAGATCTTCGGACAAACCGATCCATTTAGCTCGTCTCAAACATGTTCAAAGCTCACACCCAACGGTATTACCTCCAGCGGAGCTGATGCTTTGCATCCGCCCGCTCATGCCATTGATCAGAAAATCGATACACGATGGTCTAACTTAGGTCTAGGATCATGGATACAAATCGATTTAGGCCAAGAGAACGTCGTCTGCGGCGTGGGCATTAATTGGCATAGGGGAAACGAGCGAATAAATTCATTTGTAGTATCTATATCTAAAGATGGTAAAACATTTACCAGCGTTTACTCTGGAAAAAGTGACAATGCCTCACTGACTGAGCAGAACTATAGTTTTCAATCCAACACAGGCAGATTCATTAGGGTGTTGGTTAATGGGAACACTCAAAATAACTGGGCCAGTATAAGCGAATTAAAAATTTACGGTTACAAGGCTTTATCTGAATCTTGTGCCAATAGCCAGAACTTGCAAGTAACCGCGCCTAGCAGCCAAGTTGGATTCCCATCCTCAAATGTACTTGATAATAATCTTAATACCATTTGGTCTAATTATGGTGTAGGTTCATCAATACAACTTGATTTAGGAACAAGCAAGAACATTTGCAATATTGATATTGCATGGTATAAAGGAAATGAACGTCAAAATAATTTCATAATATCAACTTCTCTAGATGGAAAATCATACAAAACCGTACTATCTACAATAAGTAGTGGAAAGACATTGTCATTTGAAAATTATGTATTTCCTGACAAACTTGCGCGATACGTAAAGATTACTGTGAATGGTAATACTCTAAACAATTATGCAAGTATAGCTGAGATCAGAGTGCAAGTATCTCTATCGGATCAATCACAAATGCAATGTATCGATACCAATATTGAAAATGTTAAAACTTCTGGCAGTCAGGATGGATTCCCTGGATTCAATGTTCTTGATAATAATCTTGATACCAGATGGTCCAATAACGGTGTAGGTTCATGGATACAACTTGATTTAGGAACAAGTAAGAACATTTGCAGCATCAGTATTGCATGGTATAAAGGAAATGAACGTCAAAATAATTTTGTTGTATCGACATCCAATGATGGAGTCAACTTTTCTAATATTTCCAGTAGTAAAAGTAATGGTTCTACTCTGAGTCCTGAAAAATATAATGTTGCTGATACTAACGCAAGATACCTAAGGATAACTGTCAATGGAAATACTCAGAATAGTTATGCTAGTATAACTGAAATATCCATAAATGTAATTTCAATTCCAATTTCCTCAAATTATTATATTGGAGCAGCAGGAGACTGGGGTTCTGCCCGAAATGATAACTGGAAGAAAACTGTGAAGTTGATGATAGATAATAAAGTGGATCTAGCATTAGGACTTGGTGATTATTCATATGGAAGTGTGGAAGAGTTTCAACCCGTTGTCGATGAACTAAAGAAAGCCGGAATTCCAATGAAAGGTGGTAAAGGTGATCATGATTCAAATTCTTATGCTGAATTATTTGGACAACCATCTATGGTTTTTGGCTTTGATGCAGGACCGGCTAGAATAATAATCCTAGATGCATATCAATCTTCTTCTTCGAATGCTGCATTCCTGGAAAAAGAACTTAATGCAACCAAACAACCATGGAAGATTGTAATTACAGGTACTCCCTTATACACAAGCCCGTCATTACACGGAGACGATGATGATCAGGCCAAAGCTATACAGCCACTGTTGGATAAATATGGAGTAGATCTCGTAATGTGGGGTGACAACCATAACTACGAAAGAATAAAATTTCCAAACAAACACACTGTTTTCATACAATCCGGAACTGGCGGAGAATCCCACTATGAATTTGATGGACAGATAGAAGAATCCGTATATCAAAATGATGATGATTTTGGGATTACAAAGCTAGCAATTGATAGTAACTCTCTCTCAGGACAGTTCATAGCTCATGGCGGAAAAATTTTGGATAGTTTCGGTATAATGAAATAAAAATAAATTTGAATATTGTTTTCCCAGATTAATTGTCCGACTTTAGCTTCTTTACAAATTAAACAAACTTAATATATTGTAACGTAATTCTCTCGACTAACAGTTAAAATGCTGATAATCTTTGATGTAGAGGGCGTTCTTCTCAATGCAGAGTATCTACCGGTTCTTGCGCAGAAACTTGGCCCAGAAAAAGAAAAAGGAATATGGGATATTACAAAGCAGGGCATAAGAGGAGAAATTGACTGGGAAGAGGGACTTCGCAAGAGAATCAACGCTTTAAGAGGAACTTCATTTGAGGATGCAAAGTACATTGCGGATAGTTTAGAGATAATGCCAGGGGCAAGAAAGCTTTGCTATTCACTTAAAAAAGCAGGATGGAAGATGATCGCCATTTCAGGAGGTTTTACTATAATTACAGATAAACTCAAGGAGGAATTGTCTTTGGATAAAATATTTTCAAACGAATTGATTTTTAAAGATGGAAGGTTAGACGGTGTAAAAATAAATGTTAGTTCCGATAAATCTCTCGCAGTAAGATCTATCATCCGAGAATGGGGAATAAATAAGGAAGACATTGTAGTAGTGGTCGACGGAGCTAATGACTTGAAATTATTTGATATTGCTGGATATACTGTAGGTTTTTGTCCAGTTGAAATCGTGAAACAAAGGGCAGACACCACAATCGAAATTAGGGATTTGTCCATCTTGTTGAGTCTTTTGGAAAAGAAGTTTGGTAAGACGATAGAGACACAGCTATGAAATCACTTCTTTATAAAAAATTAATTGTTCAGCATGGATGAATTTATTAATATACAAATCATTCCAATTCCAATTCATGACGATATAAGCAATGGAGATGATATTTCTGATCTTATCATAAAGTCCCTTAAAGAAAAAAATGAGTCCTTACAAGAGAATGATATTGTTGTTATAACTCATAAAATCATTTCGAAGGCAGAAGGTAAAACTACTGATCTAACAAGAATAGTTCCTTCTGAAGAATCAAAAAAAATATCTTCGCAAATGGGTAAGGATCCTAGACTGGTAGAACTTATTATTTCACAATCCAATGAAATAGTCAAGATAGAGCGTAATATTATTATCACTGAAACCAAACACGGATTTGTTTGCGCTAATGCAGGAATTGATACTAGTAATGTAGGAAAATTATCTAATCATGTTATATTGTTACCCGAGGACCCAGATGAATCGGCCAGAAAGATTAGAAATGATATAATTTCTAGAACTAACAAAAATGTAAGTGTAGTTATTTCTGATACTTTTGGTAGACCATTTAGGAAGGGTCAAGTTAATATTGCAATTGGGGTAGCGGGAATTGATCCAATCAAGAGTTATATTGGAAAGACGGATATGTACGGAAATATCCTCAGGGTTACTGAAATAGCAATTGCTGACGAAATAGCGTCAGCTGCGGAACTTGTCATGGGAAAATCTTCTCGTGTGCCTGCAACAATTGTTAGGGGCTATGACTTTAGTTCTTCTTATGATTCTTCAATATCAAAGATCACTAGATCAAAAAAAGATGATTTATTCAGATAATTCCAAATATCAAAAAGTTGCAAATGTTAAAGATATATTTCGAGTTTACAGAATAAAATACAATTGAGGCGATTCTATAAACATTTAATATAAACAGGACCTTGGTTAATAGTGTTAAGAATGAATATGGCAGCCAAAAACGGAGCTGATAAATCGTTTGATAAAATTATTGATGTGAGAGGACTATATTGTCCAGAACCAGTTTTTAGGACTAAAATTGAAATAGAAAAATTAGGAATTGGTGACAAAATCAAGATTATAGCTGACGACCCTGAATCAGAAGAGGACATAACAAAATGGGCAGAAAAAACTGGTCATGATTTGTTATCTATTGAAAAAAAAGATAAAGATTTGGAATTTGTAATAAAGAAAACAAAGTGAATCTAATGACATCTATAATTGGACCCGAAATATTACGACGTATAGGTAATACTCCTCTATACGAACTGTCATCTTACTCTAATGAAAATATAAAATTTTATGCAAAATTAGAATGGTACAATCCATTTGGTTCTGTTAAAGATAGAGCAGCATATTGGATGATTAAGGACGCTGAAAAAAAAGGTTTACTTGTAAAAAATAAGAGCATAATTATTGAACCTACTTCTGGAAATACCGGAATCGCACTAACTGGTATTGCCTCTTCGATGGGTTACAAAGTCGAAATTGTTATTCCTGAGAAAGTTAGCGAGGAAACTAAAAGGATTCTGAGAAATCTCGGAGCAGCACTCCATGAAACTTCAGACGATCTGTGTCCACGTGTTGGAGCAGGAACTGATCAAAGTATTGCTCTTGCTACAGCCATAGCAAAACCTAGATCCGATGTTTATTATATGCCAAACCAATATGAAAATGATTCTAATTATCTTGCCCACTATGAGAGTACTGGTCCGGAAATTTGGGAACAAACAACTGGAAAAGTAACACATTTCTTTACGGGCTGTGGAACAGGAGGCACGATCACAGGAACAGGCACTTTTCTCAAGGAGAAGAATAAAAATATAAAGGTTATAGCTATCCAAGCACAACAGAACCATTTACTTCAGGGCTTAAGAAACTTTGAAGAGTCATCTATGCCAAACCTCTTCAAACGTAGAGAAGCTATAGTTGATCAATGGATGACTGCTACAAATCAGGAATCATTTGATGCAGTTAAGGATCTACTTAGAAAAGAAGGCTTATTCGTAGGCCCTTCTTCAGGCTCGGTTATGTCATCAATGTTAAAGTTTTCAAAGGAAATAGATAAAGGAGTTATTGTAGGTATTTTTGCTGACGACGGGAGAAAATTCAAAAGTCTCTATAAAGAACAAAATGTACTTGTAGAAAATGATTATGCTTCTGCATTGCAAAAATTGCCAGAATTATATATTAAATCTTAGTTCATTTCTGAAATTTATTTTCAGTTAACCATTTTTCTACATCTAGTGCAGCCATACATCCAAATCCTGCAGCAGTAACAGCTTGTCTGTAACGATAATCATGAACATCGCCGGCGGCAAAAACTCCTTCGACACTAGTTCTTGTATTCTCTTTGAGAACAACATAACCTTTATCATCTAACTCTAACTGATCTTTGAAAATAGAAGTATTCGGTTCATGACCAATTGCTACAAAAAGACCTCCTACTGATAAATTTTGTATCTTACCTGTTGTTAGATCCTTTATATCGATACTTTCTATCTTCTTATTTCCACTGATTCTTGTCACAACGTGATTCCATATGAATTGAATTTTTGAGTTTTCAAATGCTTTTTCTTGTAGGATTTTACTTGCTCGCAGAAAGTCTCTCCTATGTATGATCTTGACTGATTTACCAAATTTAGTAAGGAAAGTTGCCTCCTCAATCGCAGTATCACCTCCCCCGATGACTGCGATCTCCTCACCTTTGAAAAATGGTCCATCACAGGTAGCACAATAAGAAACGCCCCTCCCACCAAATTCTTGTTCACCGTTTATACCCAATTTTCTAGGAGATGCTCCAGTACATAGAAGTATTGCTCTACCTTCAAAACTTTCAGAATGCGTTGATATTAGAAATGGATGATTCTTGAAATTTACCTTTAGAACTTCATCATCGATTATTGTGGTTCCAAACCGTTCGGATTGTTGTCTCATATTCATCATAAGCTCTGGTCCAAAAATTCCATTGGGAAAACCTGGATAATTTTCCACTTCACTAGTAGTCATAAGTTGGCCGCCAGGAAGAGATCCAGAAATTATCAGTGTTTTGAGCTTTGCACGCGAGGCGTAGATCCCTGCCGTAAATCCTGCCGGTCCTGAACCAATAATTATCACATCATAAAGATTCTTTGCCTCTGTTGAGTCGTGGGAGTCATGTTTTGCATTTTTTGACATGTATGATTAACTGGAGAAAGATTTAACCATTTAATAATTTGTTCGGAATTAAACCAGGTTAGTTTTTTGATTATTTTTGTAAACAAAGACAATATTGCCAAGAATTAATAGACGGAGAAAGTAATCTCTGCTAAATTATTCTTTAGCTTGGCCAATATTTCTAAATGATCTTTGCAAAGTACTGGCTTTATCACCTGGGTATAGATTAAATCTTCTTGCCAAAGGGAATGGGAATCAAACAATCTACATGGATAATTCGAACAGAATGGGTTACCATTAGTAAGAAAAAAAATAGCATGAATGTCGTAACCAGTTGCTACATGCACTAACCTAGGATCATCATATCTAACATAAGTATCGACAAATTCATTCTCTATCTCTTTACTATTGATAGAGAGTAACTTTTAGTGTCTGTTTAAAATAATATCCTCTTGGTTTAGTAGGATCTCGAACAATGCCTGCAATAAATATTATACTTGGCGAACAGCAAATTATTGGCCTAGCATGATATCTCGTCATTTCCGTCATGCGTACATAGTAAATTATCTTCAAATATGACATGCAAATGGTTTAATCGCATCTCATTTTTATTAATAATTCTGGAATAGATTCTCTGAACGTAAAAACCATCAATAGATATAATTTTTTGGCCAATATCGCATGATGAATTTTGTAGCCCGCGCAGGTGAGCAGTATCCAGAAACGCATGTGCATCTTCACCCTTGTTCTTCCTGAAATAAAAGGCAAATGATC
This sequence comes from Nitrososphaeraceae archaeon, assembly GCA_036566445.1. GTDB lineage: Archaea > Thermoproteota > Nitrososphaeria > Nitrososphaerales > Nitrososphaeraceae > TA-21. The sequence continues at coordinate 42,003 of DATCWH010000004.1, read as the reverse complement.
TGACGTCAGTTTCAATAATAGGAACTAGATCATTCAAATATTGTGAAATTTTTCTTATAAGAGGGGGAGCAGAGGAGGAAGAGGCGTAGAGATGTACATATGATAATTTTACATGTAACCACTTTATACTTCTATTTTAGTTTATTTTTATATCTGGATTTGGTATTTTCTTCAATTTACTGATAGCAACTTGTGCTGCTTTCTTACCTGATAATAACATTGATCCAAATGTAGGACCCATTCTAGGTAATCCATGTGTCTCTGTTGCTGACATTCCAGCGGCAATTAAACCGGGATAAACTTCCCCTGTATATTCAACTACTGCATCTTCTCCGCTCACTGACATTGGTTCCATTCCTTTCCACTTTACATATCCTCTATCCATTAATCTTTTTACTGCTACGGAGTCGTGACCTGACGCATCTATTACTAATTTTGATTCAAGGGCAACGGGGTCTACACATGTAATATTTCTTGGTAACGCAGAAACAGGCATCCAGTTTATGACGACTCCTCCCACCCTTTCGTTTTTCAGTACCAAGTCATCAAATTTGGTAAGCTGGAGGAATCTAACTCCCGAATCACACGCAGATGCAATTAGTTTTGAACATGCATGAGGTCCCCATGTAGCATACAATGAATCGGAAATTTTTCTGTAGGGTACTCCAAGTTCATCCCATATCTTATTTGCAGGATATCTAACTGTCACAGGATTCATCATATACCCTCCTACCCAATATCCTCCACCGATATAGTTATTTTGTTCTATTATGAGGGTTTGAACCCCATTTTTGCATAATTCTCTCCCAGCCATCAACCCTGCTGGTCCAGCACCAATGATAATTACATCACAATCGCTATATTCAATCAAAGTTTCATTGAACATCTGTGCTATAGTTCTCGTAATTTCTTTTTCGCTTGCCTCGGCGAAAATCTTATCCATAATTAATTAACATTCTATCTTGTATTAATATTATGTGTATTCTAAATCCCAGCATTACTTCAAATTTTAATTAAAAGCATATTGTGAATACTCTAAATGTCAGATCCGGCCGCCAGACGACTTCTTTGGTATCTATTTGCAGGCTCAAAGGGTGGAGAAAATAGGATCAAGATTATAAACCTGCTACAAGATACTCCACTCAATATAAATCGTATGGCAGAAATATTAAACCTTGATTATAAGGCGGTTCAACATCACGTCGATGTGTTACAGAAAAATAATTTGGTTTCACACATGGGCGAAAAATATGGGATAATGTATTTTGTTTCGAATTATCTTGAATCTAATATGGATACATTTAAGGAAATTGTTAGCAAAATAAACAAATCAAAAGCGATCTAGCAGAATTTGAATACAATCGTCCACTAGAAAATTCGAGAAAGGTAACTCCTTGTTAATTTTGTTAATCCTAAATTGTTCTGGATAAGGGACCGCTTCGTACTTTTTCAATAATATTTTCGAGCAAAATAGTTAATTCTGATTTATGCGAATCAAGATATTCTTGCCCTTTATCCTTCAGTCTAATTTGATATAATCTCAAATCACGATGTTGATCAAAAAACTGCTCAATCATTGTATTACCATGTTTCGCTGGGTTTGTTAGTTGCTCAAATGAATCAATTGTCTGATCAATATCGCCGTTTTTGACAGACTCAATTGATTTATCTAATATTTCAATAATGTCTTTTATTTCCTTAATTGGTGCTGAATATTCCTTGGACTTCAAAAATCCAGATCGCTTCGTTTCTCCAAGCTTGTCTGAAATGTCTCTTGAAAGCTCGTAAGTCACTTCCTTCCCAAGATATGATTTCTTTTCTTTGATGGTGACCAATCCCTTCATACTTAATCTAAAAAGTGCATCTTCAACATCTTGTTTATCCATGCCAGTTGCCCAAACAATTTTTCCCACATAATCATATCCTTGTCGTAAGGATTCGAGAACAACTACTTCTAATATCCTCATAAATCCTTCCTCTGCACGAGCATTTTCAAAATCTCTATCCCGCACAGCTTTTTTTGCATGGGAAATATCTATTTCTATAGCCTTTTTCAAAGCTTCCATTCCATCGTCCACTTTGCCATCTAATGTGAGATAACATGCATAGTTATACCAAACCAAACCGTCATTTGGATTTGCATCCAAAGCTTTGGTACAGCATTCTATAGCCTTTTCATACTTATTCATTTTATAATAAGCAAGTCCTTTCAAATTCCAAGCTTCATAATTATCAGGATCAATGTTCAATGCCATATCATAAGAAGAAATGGCAAAAGAATAATCTCTCGAATGAAAGTGAGCGTACCCTTTTTTAATCCATGCTTCAACATACTCTGGATCTAATCTTAGAGCTAATTCAAAACTACGTATGGCATCATTTAACTTATTATTAGATAAGTGATTCACACCTTTTTTATATAAATCGCGTACTTGAAAGTCACGATGATCTACCGTATTCTTAGTTGCTTCTGACTTATTTGAAGAAATATCATTCTTGTCTTTAGCTCTAAAGAATCTGCTCATCACTATTCATTAGTTTCGTCAAAATAAATAGATTTGGACAATTAAAATTTTCTGGAGTCAATTCCAATTTGGTGTTAATTCACTTCACGGCGTAGCGGCACTAAACAAATTATATCAATCAAATTATAATCAGTATTTTTTAGACAATCAAGCTAAGTATAGTAATTATAATCAGTATTTTTCAGACAATCAAGCTAAGTATAGTATATTATAGTTATCGACTTGAATCATTGAATTCACAAATCATGATGGATGGTTTCTTATTCGATATCATGAGTTGTAACGTAAGTGGATGTAAAAGGGGTTTTGACCAGAAATTGTCTTATTAGATTTCCTGCTTATTATTCAATATTTTAAACTAGCTTATGTCTAATTGTAAGCAAATATATGTTTCAAACATTATTTCTAATCTATACTAGAAGTAAGTAATGGCTAAATAAAAGGAATTTCATAATTATCCACATTTGCATAATTATGTTAGTTTCTAGGTCTGATATTCAAAATAGTTATCCAAGAAAATATAGAAGAATTATTGCTATTGTTTTGCTAATTAACTTTCATAATCACGAACAATATAATCACATGATTTCTTTAAACAAATCAATTATGTGATTCTTTTTTTAGTAATGATGATTTTTATGTACTATTTCCCTAATTAGGTAACAAAAAAATATAATTCATTAATTTCTTGGATTCAAAGATAATACATTAACTTTTCAGAAAAGACATCTATATTAAATGTAGCAACGACAATATATGAAATTTACGTCAAGCAAACATCAAGTACTTTAACGAGTTAAGGTCTCAAAATGAGTTGAAAATGAATGACCCGTTCGCCTGACAAAATTGATTTTTAATTCAAGCCGGCACTGCATCAATCTATTCTGCACGCTCAAACAGAGTTGAAAACATTCAGAATAACATTTTATGATATTTGCATAATAATTTAGCATTATGATTAATAAAATTTAGTCCAATTTTAGAATAGAATCATTAGAATTTCATATTGTATTGTTATATTTTTTATACTTCTCTAAAATATTGGTGAATAATGTTTAGGAAGAACCTCACTATGTTTATGTTAGTTGGAATTTTGACAACAATTACCGTTACATCAACTTACCTGGCGAGCGCTTCTGCTTACAAACCTGGCGATCCTGGTGTCATATATCATTGCTTTGCAGCCGATGCCAATGGGAATTACAATTTAACTGCAGAAGGGGATTTGATCCCTTGTGAGATTGATTCAGGTGATAATGCATGGATGCTTACAGCTTCAGCACTTGTACTTATCATGACACCTGGTGGCTTGGCTATATTTTATGGTGGCCTGTCGAGACAAAAAGACGCTGTAAACACACTGCATATGGTATTCATTACTACCGGCATAGTAGCCGTACAATGGGTGTTATGGGGATATAGCTTAGCTTTTGGTCCAGATGCAGGCGGCTACGGATTTATAGGAACGCTAGACTGGGCTGGATTAAATAATGTATTTCACGACGTTCCTTCAATTGCATACGGGGGAATAACTGGAACTACTATTCCGCACCAGACATATATGATATTCCAGATGATGTTCGCAATTATCACTCCTGCACTTATAGTAGCGGCGCTAGTTGAAAGAATGAAATATAGTGCATTCGTTATTTTCGTGGTACTATGGGCTACTTTTGTTTATGACTTTGCTGCACACTGGACATGGCAAATTACAGGACCGGACAACTATGGAGCGAATCCCGGATACTGTGGCTTTGGGTGGACTGGTTGCTATGGATCACTTGACTTTGCTGGTGGAACTGTCATCCATATCACATCGGGATGGTCAGGACTCGTTATAGCATTAATGATCGGTAGGAGAATAGGATATGGTAAAGTCCCTATGGAATCACACAATGTTTCATTGGTGGTTTTGGGAGCAGCCTTACTGTGGTTCGGGTGGTTTGGATTCAATGCTGGTTCTGCTGCTGCAGCTGCTACGAACGCAACCAGCGCATTTGTTGCAACGCAGGTCGCTACCGGTATGGCTGTAGTTACTTGGGCGTTACTTTCCTGGGCACATACGGGTAGACCATCAACCGTTGGAGCTGCTACTGGTGCGGTAGCTGGGCTTGTAGCCATTACGCCAGCATCAGGATTTGTCTCGCCAATGTCTGCACTTGTCATTGGAATTGCAGCATCAGTAGCATGTTATGCAGCAGTCATGTTCAAGAACAGTAGAAAGTGGGACGATGCACTAGATACTTGGGGAGTACATGGAATAGGCGGACTTGTAGGAGCTTTATTGACAGGAATGTTTGCAGAACAGAGATTTACTCCTTGGGGAGATAACGGACTCGTATTTGGCAATCCGCCTCAATTATTAGAAAATGCTGTTGGTGCTTTTGCCTCTCTAGCATGGGCGATGGGTATAACCGCAATAATCATCAAAATAATGGACAAAGTATGGCCTGGAGGCATAAGAGTAACTCCAAAGGAAGAAGAAATTGGACTGGACTTAAGCCAACACGGAGAGCGAGCTTACGTAAGCGAGTAAGAACCTATTTTTTTCTTTTTTACTTTTTTATTTCTTTTAAATATCTAAAGCATTAATTCCTCATTTGTATGCTTATATATTTTCAGATATTAGGACTAACATGGCAGATAAATTTACAATCGTTAGGTTAAGCGCAGGAAATGAAAAATTTGAAATTTTGGTGAAACCTGATCCTGCACTTGAATATAAACTTGGTAAAAAAATTGACATTTCCAATATTATGATTTCAGACGAAATTTATTCAGATGCCAACAAGGGCACAAGGAGCTCGACTGAGAAGTTAATGAAGCATTTTAAGACAACAGATCAGGTAGAAGTGGCAAAACAGATTATGGCTAGAGGCGATCTAAACATGAACACCGATCAGCGCAGAAAAATGATTGAAGAAAAGAAAAAACAGATTGTTGAATATATCAATAAAAATTTTGTCGATCCTAAAACCCATATGCCACATCCAATCTCAAGGATTAACGCTGTCCTTGATGAAGCGCGGGTGGCAATTGATCCTTTTAAGCGATTAGATGATCAAATTAAGAATATCATCGAGCCATTGAGAAAAATATTACCTCTAAAGTCGGAAATACTTGAGTTGACCGTAACTGTCCCTGCACAATTTTCAGGACAATCATTTAGTGTATTCAAAAGTATTGGTGAGATAAAATCAGAACAATGGCTCTCCGACGGATCATTGCAGGTAGTTCTCAATATTAATGCTGGAATGAAGAGTTCCTTTCTAGATCGAATTGGAACTGCTACCAAAGGTTCAGCTCAGGTCACTGAAAAATAAGCACAATTCATATTGTTGCCCACACTTAAAATATAAGTCTGTTCTAACTTTCCCAAAAAGGAAGAATTATGAATAGATTATTTTTCAATTCTTGTTTTGGAGGATCACTCTATGCAAGAAATTAAAAGAAAATACGTTATCCCTGGTGATATTGTAGCTGAAGGTAATTTGAAACCTTTGGTTAATGTATTTAGGAATGGAAATTCAATTGTAGCAACTCGAATTGGTATTACAGAGTCAAACAAAGAAGGGGCCAAGGTAATTCCATTGTCCGGAATTTATTTCCCACGCGCAAATGATGTTGTAATAGGTAAAATATTGGACCATTCGTCTCTTTCTTGGTCTGTGGACATCAATTCATGTTTTTTTGCACATTTACCCGCACAAGACGTTTTTGGAAGAGATTTTTCACCGGCTCATGACGACATGAGTGGTCAATTATCTAGCGGGGATGTGATTGTTGCAAGAATTGCGATTTTTGATAGGACAAGGGATCCAATCCTTACTATTCAAGATAAGGACTTGGGAAAGATACCAGCAGGTGAATTGATAAAAATATCTCCAACTCGGGTACCAAGACTGATAGGAAAAAGAGGTTCCATGATTCAGACAATTGAACAGGCAAGTTCTACAAGGATAACAATAGGTCAAAATGGAATAATTGTGGTATCGGGAAAAGACAAGGAAGGAATATCACTAGCAATCAATGCAATTCATATAGTAGAAGTAGAAGCACACACTTCAAACCTTACGCAGAGAATCAAGCAATTATTGAATGTGCCCGAATCGGAGATTGAAAATGGCGATACTCAAGCGAATCATGAAATGAATGAAACAGCGATGAATGATGATAAAGATATTTCGAATAAAATTGATAAAGAAACGGGAATGATGAATTCAAATGGTACAAGATAGAAGCCTTATAGACGAAAGCGGAAAAAGAAGCGATGGCAGGATAATAGATGAATTAAGAGAAGTAAAGATTAATGTAGGAATTATAAAGAATGCAGATGGTTCCGCTCTTATAGAGTTTGGTAAAAATAAGATAATTGCGGCAGTCTATGGTCCTCGGGAGGTTCATCCAAAACATATGGCACAAACTGACCGATGTGTTGTAAGATGCAGATACCACATGTCTCCATTTTCAACAGATACCCGCAAAAGTCCTGCGCCATCTAGAAGAGAGACGGAAATATCAAAGGTTATTCGAGAGTCCTTGGAACCCGCACTAATACTCGAGGATTATCCTCGTGCTGCAATTGATATCTTTATCGAAGTATTGCAAGCAGATGGAGGTTCACGATGCGCAGGGATTACGGCTGCTTCCGTAGCACTCGCAGACGCAGGAATAAATATGCGTGATATGGTTTCAGCATGTGCAGCAGGAAAGGTGGATGACAAAATAGTGATTGATATCAATGACACTGAAGACAAAGAAGGAGGAGCTGACATGCCCGTTGCGTATATGCCAAATCTTAAGAAAATAACACTTCTTCAACTTGATGGAGAATTGAATCCAAATGAATTCAATAATTGTTTAGAAGAGGCTATACGTGGTTGCTTAAAAGTGTATGAAATACAACGTTCCTCTTTAATAGAAAAGTACTTTGGCGATGAAAAGGGATTGAAGGAATAATGAGTCTATCAAAGAAATCGACAATAATTGTCGAAAATCTTCGCAAAAAACAGATGAGAGAATCAATTTCATCAGGCAAAAGACTAGATGAAAGAAGTTTAGATGAAATAAGACCAATTGAAATTGAATTAGATGTCATAAAAAAGGCGAGTGGATCGGCTTGGGTAAAGTTGGGTAAGACAGAAGTTGTTGCGGGAGTAAAAGTGGAAACTGGTGAACCTTTTGAAGGACTCGAAACTAGTGGAGCTTTAATAATTACAGCCGAAGTACTCCCAATTGCATCTCCTCATATAGAACCAGGGCCACCTGATGAAGAAACAATTGAACTTGCTAGGGTTGTTGATAGGGGAATAAGAGAATCAGAAATGTTAGATTTAAGTAAGTTGGTTTTGGTCCCGGGAAAAATTGTGTATACCATTTTTATAGATTGTAGTATCATTAACGTAGATGGTAACCTTTTCGATGCAACTTCATATGCCGTAGTAGCTGCATTAGCAAGCTGTAAACTACCTGTTTTTGAAATTAAAGATGACAAAGTAGTTGAAACAGGAAGAATTCAAGAGCCTCCCATATCTACCATCCCTGTATCTGTTACTACAGTTAAAATTGGCGATTATCTGCTTTTGGACCCAGATGCCGAGGAAGAAGCGTGTATGGATGCAAGACTCACAATTACCACAAATTCAAAAGGTTCAATTGTTGCAATGCAAAAGGGACTGAAAGGGTACTTTACAGTGGATGAGGTGAAGGGTATTGCCGATAAAGCAAGAATCAAGGGAGAAGAAATTAGAGTGAAATTTAAGGAATTGATCAATCTTGGTAAGTAGAGGTAAGCACAAAATATCTCGCCTCAAGGGATTAGGCGTAAAATATGGAGCTACGCTCAGGAAGAGATACGGAGTGATTTACAGGGTTCTGAAAAAAAAGAGAAGATGTCCTAAATGTGGATCAATAAGATTTGATAGGAAAGCATTGGGAATTTGGTACTGTTCAAAATGCACCTATAAAGTAGCAGCAGGTACATATGATGTAAATTTTGAAAAAACAAAGAGTAAATATTAGAATTCAAATCGCACTGGAAAACCTTCCATCAGAATTATCTGCTAACATTGGAAATACGATCACTAAAGCCCTACAACCCGAAACTAGATTTCTCACCAGTAATGAAAAAATACGGATTACTTCAAAAAATGATGTGATTTTCATTAATATAAGTACAAAAGATTTACAATCGATGCGCGCCATTGTTAACACATACATTAGATTGTTAAGCTTGTCGTATTTGTCTCTAAATTTATAAAACGCTATAGATTTATGATGGTAAAGTCAAGTAATTAGAATGAGCGAACAAGAAATCCCACCATGGTTAAGAGAACAACTTGCTAGGCTACAGCAACTACAGCAAAATTTACAGGCTATTATGTTACAAAAACAACAACTTGAAGCAGAATCCCTCGAAATAGAAAAGGCTACCGAAGAACTTAAAAAAGCAGAACAGGATGAGGCAGTGTACAAGAGCGTTGGGCCTCTGTTAATTAAAACCAATAAGGATGATACACTTAAGGAGCTTGACGAAAAGAAAGATCTTTCTAACACTCGATTGGTAGTTCTGGGTAAACAAGAGACAAGAGTAAAAGAAAATTTAAAGGAAGTTGAAAACAAGATAAATGAAATGATTCGCATGGGTCAAGGACAAGCAGGCAATTTGGGTACGAAGCCAAACAACTGATGTTTTCTGTTTCGTTCGGGATAATTCTTTAATCTAACCTGACATTTTAATTACTAATTTAGAGAACACACATTAATGATAGACATTGGGTCCATCATTCATAATGCTATTTACGAAATAAATTTGCATTTTTGGCAGATTGACCATTTACATTACATTGACCGAATCTAATGATCACATAACGGTTGCTGTATATACAATATGCATGAAATCAAAATTAGGTTTGATTCAAATCTGCTCCTGTTCTTTTGGTGGGATTGGAATTTCTCTGGTTGTTTTTCTCATTTCAATAAATGTCTCCGTCTTCTGTACTCCTTCAATACGACCGACTCGTTCTGATATCAATTTGTGCATCTCGTCCAAAGAGTGAGAATTCATTGTTACCAATATATCAAATCTCCCAGTAACCTCAGAAACTTCTGTAACACCCGGAATCCTGAATAATTCATTCAAAACGTTGTCTCTCAATTTTGAATCCATATTTATCCCAGTTAGGGCCTTTACGTTAAACCCAAGGGCTTCATCATTCATCAATATCGTAAATTTTCTAATAATACCACGCTTTACTAATCTTTTAATCCTGCTATAAACTACCGATGCGTTGATATTGATTTTTCTTGAAAGTCTGGGAACAGAAATAGATGCATCATTTGAAAGTTCCTCCAAAATTTTAAGGTCTAAATCGTCTATTTTATACATAGAAATCACCTATTATATCGTAAATTCTGGGGTTAATAAATGTATTAATTTCAACTTTATTTAATTTTTTTATCAATAATGCATGATTAGATGATTTTTTTCGATTTAAATAGCTCGGCCAACAGTATTGCACCCTTCGCAGAACCCATTTTTTCATTATGCGTTAAGAGTACATATTTTATTCCATTCTCAAATACGGTATCCTTTCGCAGTCTCCCAACAACTGTTGTCATACCATCATTGAGCTCCCTGTCAATTCTAGGCTGGGGTCTCGTAGGATCATCATGAACAACGATATAATCTTGCGGTGCGGAAGGGAGATTTCTTATTGATACAGATTTCGAAAAATTAATCATTGATTCTTTTACCTGATCAGGTAAAGCAGTTTTCTTTAGCTGAGCAAAGACTGTTTCAGTATGTCCGTCCATTACAGGGACTCTTGTACATGTACAGCTTACCTTTATGGAAGCATTGGTGATAGCATTTCCATCAAACTTTCCTAGGATTTTTTTTGTTTCGACTTGAACTTTTTCCTCTTCTTTTGGTATGTACGGGATGACATTGTCCATGATATCTAACGCAATTACTCCAGGAGACCTGCCTGCTCCAGATAGAGCCTGCATCGAAGTCATGAAAACATTTTGCAATCCTATTTCATCCATTAATGGCTTGAGCGTTATTGCCATACCTGTGGTTGTACAGTTAGGTAATGGTGCAATAAAGCCATTCCATCTCCTATTCTTTTTCTGAATGTTTAACAATTCACAATGTTCGTCATTAATTCCAGGAATTAATATGGGAACATCGTTTTCATACCTAAAAGCGGCAGCAGTACTTATTACAGGGACTTCTGATGCCATTTTTGGTTCAACCACTTTCGCATCTTCTGATTCAAGAGAGGTAAATATTAGATCAACCCTCTTTGGGTTTATATCTTCAACCCTATTTAGAACCATTTCTCTTACATATTCAGGAATATTTTCCTTATTATGCCATTTGAGGAGTGAAGTATTTGGATCCCTGATCGCATCAATGTACCTTTTTCCCGCGGATCTCTCTGATGATGCAATTTGAACTAATTCAAACCATGGGTGTTTATTGAGCCCAATAACAAATTCTTGTCCTACAGCTCCTGTTGCACCAATTACCGCAACTTTTAACATAATGAGCCGTTATTCAAAACGCAACTAATATTCGTTTTCAGAAAAAAACATAATATTATCCATTTATGTTATATAGCAGCTCATATGGAATTTAAATGAATCAATATTCTTGTTCCCATGGCGGGGTTTATACTGTAAATCCAAGCTTAGTAAGAGTTGATTTCAGTTCCAATATTAATCCATTGGGGATATCAAAAAAGGTTTTGAACGCCTTAAGAAAAAATTTACCAAAACTTTCATCAATTTATCCAGATAATGAACACACACTCCTAAAAAAAAAAATTGTCGACTATTTGGATAGCAGCTTATCTCTGGAGTCAATTAACATAGGCAATGGGGCCACCGAATTAATTTATAACTTTGTAAGAACTTTTGTCCGGAATCATGTAGTAATACCTTCACCGACATTTTGTGAGTATGAGCTTGCATCAAGAAAAATTGGTGCTAAAATTAGTCATGTTCCACTCAAGAATTGGAAGCTAGATATTGAGAGAATTTTGGAGAAATCAAAAAATTCTGATGCAATTTTTTTCTGCAATCCGAATAATCCAACTGGACTATTTTCATACGATTTAATAGAAGGATTAATTGAAAAAACAGATGAGTCCATAAAGATTCTCATAGATGAAAGTTTTATTGAATTCGTTGATGATCGTAAGCACCCAAAAACTTTCATTGAAAAGATTAATGAATTCCAAAATATAGTAGTCTTACGTTCAATGACAAAATCATTTGGACTTGCTGGATTAAGACTAGGGTATTGTGTTTCTCACCCAAGCACCGCAAGGAAAATTTTGCATAACAAAATAACTTGGAATGTAAATGGACTAGCCCAATTAGCTGGTGTTACTGCGTTAGAAAATCCTTCTCACGTAAGAAGGGCAAGAAAAATCATAAAATCTGAACGTGAGTTTATGCATACTGAGATAAATAATAACCTAAGATCATTCTCAGCAAATGAATCAGATGTGAATTATTATTTGATCCAATTGCATGACGGTAATTCAACCCAAATTAGAGATACACTACTTCAAAAAAATGGCATCCTTGTTAGAGATTGTAGCGATTTTAAGGGCATAAATGACAAGTACATTAGAGTTGCAGTGAAGACCCGCGAGGAAAATTTAGAGCTACTTCATTCACTGGAGTCAATTGATAAATGAAAGCAAGGCTGTTGATGATACAAGGGACTTCATCAGGGGCTGGAAAGAGTACCATGGTAATAGCGCTATGCAGAATTTTTTCTAACATGGGATATAAGGTATGTCCATTTAAGGCCCAAAATATGACTTCGAATTTTTATGTTCTTAAAGAAAAAAATTCAGTAAGGCAAATGGCAAGAATACAAGCTGTTCAAGCGATTGCAGCTCGAGTAGAACCAGACATTAGAATGAATCCAATTCTTTTGAGACCTATCGGAAATAATATAAGCGAAATCATTCTAGGAGGATTAAAAAATTTACGTATGAATGCAGATGATTACTACAGTAGTTTTGTTCTCCAAAAAGGATTTCCTAAGGTTATACAAGATTTAGAAGGCCTTATGCAAGAAAATGATCTAATTTTGATAGAAGGTGCAGGATCGCCTGCAGAAATTAATTTATCAAACTATGATATCGCAAATATGATTCTTGCCGAGAAAATTAATTCAAGTGTATTATTGGTAGCAGATATTGAACGTGGGGGATGCTTTGCAGCGATAGTAGGCACAATAAAACTATTGCCAGCACGGCAAAGAAAATTTGTAAAAGGTGTAATAATTAACAAATTTCTAGGACAAAAATCGATTCTAAATAGAGCAATAATATCAGTTGAAAAAATGACAAAAAAGAAGATCCTAGGAGTAATTCCAAAAGCAGAGTTCAATATTCCAAATGAAGATTCATTGGATCAAAACAGATCAAAATCTTTTTTTAGTAGGAGCTACCTTGATGAGCAAATTGAGTACGTTGCATCTACTTTTAAAAAGAACACTGATATGAAATATCTTTTAAGTATTGTAAAAATGAATCATGAACTCTGAATATATTTTATTAACGCTTGTTGGGGGAATCGCACTATCTTTCTTGTTTGTCGATCCTCCAAATAGGATTCATCCTGTCTCATGGTTGGGAAAGCTTGTAAGCTACTTTACCCCAAAACTAAAAGATAAATCTAGTCCTAGACGGGAGAAACTAAAGGGTATTATTTTTACCTTGATTTTGACATTCGGGATTTCCCTCATCTCATATTACTTTTCAATTGCGCTATACAAATTATTTGGAATATTTGCATTCCTGATATACTCGCTACTAGTACTAAAATTCACAATGGCAATTCTTACTTTAGAAAAACATGTGTGTGCTGTCATTTACGCGTTGGAAGAAAAAGATCTGATTGATGCAAGAAAAAACCTTTCGTATATTGTAGGAAGAAAAACTGATACTCTAGATAGAGAGCATATAATTTCTGCTACAATAGAATCCATAGGAGAAAGCTTGGTCGATGGAATAGGATCCGTATCATTCTACTACTCATTATTTGGTCCTCCAGGTGCGATTGCTTATCGAATTATTAATACACTTGATTCTATGATTGGTTATACTGATAAATATCATTATAATATAGGATGGATGGCAGCAAAGCTTGATACTATTTCAAACTATATCCCCGCACGATTATGTGCATTACTGCTAGTTATTTCTTCTAAAATAGTTGGAGCAGATTGGAAAAATTCAATATTTATTATGCGTAAGGATCACAATAATACGCCTAGTCTTAATGGTGGATATCCAATGTCTGCATTGGCAGGGGCTCTCAGAGTAAGGTTAGAAAAAATTGGCTACTATGAATTGGGTATAAATATGGAGCCTCTTTCTATTGAAAAATGTAAAAATGCCCTAACCATGGTAAAATTATCAGTCATTTTGTTTTTTGTTATCGTATCAATACCGCTGGTCTTATTATTGTCATTGATGGGATGGTGGGACATTTTGTATGGTTTTTAAGTCATTTATTTCTGTTCTCTCCTTTTTAACAATTATTCCAATGCCAAAGGCGTATAATCTTGATCTAAATACCATAGCAAGGAACATGCATTTTTTTCCACTTTGTGGAGGAATAATAGGTATAATTGTAGGACTCGTAGCATTATTATCCTCCACTTTCCTGCCGCAATATATCACCAGTTTCTTAGTATTGGTAACGCTTATTATTATAACTGGTGTTCATCACATTGATGGGTTAGCGGATTTTGCTGACGGGTTAATGATAAAGGGGGATAGAGAATCTAAGCGGAAAGCAATGTCTGATCCAATAGTGGGCTCCGCAGGAGCTACAGCGCTAATTATTAATTTTATAGGCCTATTTACTGCGTTATCATATTATGATTCCTCCATTAAATTATTCTACGCCATTATTGTTTCCGAGATAATAGCAAAATATGTTATGGTAGTACAGGCATCTATAGGTGATTCTGCTTGGTCTGGTTTTAGCTCCCCATTTACAATTGAGATGAAAAAAGGAAACAAAATAGTTATATCTGCTGTTATCTCTATATTATTAGTATTTGTTATAGAAGGTATGATGGGTTTACTAACTCTTGGTATTGTAATAATTATAGGTCTTATTATTTATATTATATCTTACAGGAGTTTTGGAGGAGTAAGTGGTGATGTGTTCGGGGCTTCTAATGAAATTTCTCGCTTATCATCACTACTAATATTATCCACATTGACAATCTGAAAATGACACAAGATATGTTGGCGCTGGTAATGTGCGGTGGTAAAGGTGAAAGAATTAAGGATTTCTGTTCGGACAAAGCTATGCTCAAGCTTAATAATAAACCATTAATTGAGCACATTCTAATATCTTTAAAAAATTCTCAAAAATTTGATAGGATATATGCAGCTGCAAGTTGCAATAGTAACGATACCCTAGATTTTTTAAAAAACCATGAATATCACCTTACTGGATATCTTGAGGTTATAGAGACGAGTGGTATTGACTACTCAACTGATCTACTATTTGTTTTAGAAAAATTGAGACCTTCAATTGTTTTTGTCTTGCCTTCAGATTTGCCATTAATTACTCCGGAATTAATTGAGGAAATAATTTCTAATTGGGATGGTGACAAGCAGTGTATCTCGATAGTATTGGATAAGGAATTCATAACAAAATTGGGTGTGATTCCTACCATATCAATAAAATTAGGAAACAAAGGGTACTTTCACTCCGGAATAACAATTTTTGATTCGTCTAAAATACAAAAAGGCCAAGAAATCAAAGAACACTACATAACAATCAATAATGAAAGACTGGCATTTAACATAAATACAGAAAAAGATTTCTTCTTACTAGGTTCTAAAAAATTTAATCAAGGATACTAATGATTTCTCCAAGGATTGCCGATTTTCCGCCAGTTTTTTTGGCTATCGGATTTCCACATGATTTGCAATTAATGTCACTCGTTGCATGGGAAAAAATAACCTGCTTTTCCTGACAAGTTGTGCATTGTACGGATAAAAAGTTGCTTTTTGGTTTTGGAATTAAAATATTTTCTTTTCTCATCGCACATCACAAATTAAGGCTGAATCTCCAGCTTCCTCATTCGCATACCTTCCTTCATTGTTTTACGCTGACAATTTTTACAAGTATATCTAAGGGTAATTTTCTTTGTAGTTTTAGCAGTTCTCTTTAGTTCTGGAAATTTTTGTCCACCATATCCTTTTTTGTCCTCTGCATGTCTTCTTGCACCTTCAGCTGATTTTCTATCTTTGCCTTTCTTGTATATGGCAACTGATTGAACTGTATGTTTCTTACACCTTGGGCAGAATTTATTCAACTCTTTCTGCATTTTCATATTGTCAAATAGTCCCTTGTGGGTAATTTAAGGGCAACGAACAATCTATTATTCAAATCTCCTTTCTCATAATAAGAATTAGCAAGATATTCTAGCTTTAGTTATTTAAGAGAATCTTAGTTGTTCCTCATTCTTGGAGAAAATCTAATATACTGATTACTTTATACCACTCTTAATAATGTTCGAAAGCATAATTCAACAAATAGCACCGCCGACTTGGGAGAGCTTCGGAGTATGGATACCTCTTGCCTTTGGATTGTCTGTAGGTTTAGTATATGCAATAATATCCGGTGTACGACATAGAAAGTAGTATCTGCCCGACCTCTTTTCTTTTTATTATGATTTCTAAGAAGGAATCTCATCATGATTAAAAAAATACTTAAAGGCACTGCGAAAGAAAGAAAAATTAGAGTAAACGCAGGGCAAACTACAAGTTTTTTGTGGGAAGGGGAGAACGTTTTTTCAACCCCTTCTATGATCTCAGAAATGGAAGAAACCTGTAGGTTATTGTTAAAGGAAGAATTTTTGCAAGATGAGGCATGGGATTCAGTAGGAACTTTGGTTAATGTCAGGCACTTAAAAGCAACACCTGTTGGAACAGAAGTTAAATTAAAGGCTAAAGTAATCAATGTAAATGATCGGAGGATAACTTTCGAAGTAGATGCAGTGGATAAGATTGAAAAAATAGGCGAAGGGCTCCACGAAAGAACAATTATTAATGTCCCAGAATTTAGAGAAAGGTTCAACAAGAAATTAAAAAAATTAGAGTTTGTGAATCTAAGCAGTTAAATCATTAGAGATCAATTAGCAATAAATTCAGAATATAAATTTAGGAAAATTGTTTGACATTTAATAAAAAAGAAAATAAGTTTAGTGAATAAAAGTTTATATGATATATTTCGAGTCTGTAGATTTGTATGGCTCAGCAGCCTTCTCCGAAAAGTGGAGGTAAGGTATCAAGACGTGACTTCATAAAACTCATGGCTGCTGCAGGTACGGTGATGACTTTTGCGCCTTTTGTAGACTGGGGAAAATTTCTTCCAAATCCAGCTGGTCAATCAAATGAAAAACAAAAGGTGGAACTTCCGGATGGTACTCAAGCTAATGTCAATACTTATCCAATTAATCATGCAGAGGCTGTTATTTATCCTAAGAGCGACGATCCAGTATTAAATAAGGAGGCATTTCGAGCATGGCAATTTATCAGATTGCCTGAGGAGCTTGGTGGAAAAAAGAATGATGTATCTTCATTCAGACTATACAGCATGGTTTGTCTACATCTTTGGTGTCTCTGGAAATATTGGCCACAAGCTGGAAGAAAAAGAGGTGAGTGTCCATGCCATGGGAGCATGTATGATGCTCTTACTGGTAAAGCATTTGCAGGTCCTGCTGCACTACAGGCTCCTCCTAATAATGTGTTACCTGTTTTAGATTTAGAGATTGCTACTGATGGTAACATGTGGATTAAACCTCCGAATTGGGGGGTCAATGGGAATGGGATAGTAGGTTATGGGCGTTACCTTACATAGAGAAAATAGTCTGACTCGTTTCATCAGATGGGTCTACGCCGGAGTGGAAAGAACTATCTTCATGGGAATGAAATTTACATTCCCAGGCAGATTTGTAAGCCCACTTGGATTTTTAGGAATGCTTACATTTGTAATTTTCATAATTTTGGGCATTACTGGAGCATTACTAATGTTGTTCTATGAGCCTATTTTAGATAGAGCATGGGATAGTGTTAAGACAATTAATGATGTTATTCCCTATGGATTTCATCTAAGAAACATTCACTATCATGCATCAAACGCAATGGTCATGGTAGCACTACTCCACATGTACTACCAGTATTTCAGTGGGAGATACAAGATTAGAAATGAAATACTTTGGGTTACCGGTATTATATTAGGAGTACTTACAATATTAGAGGCCTTTACGGGATATGATATTATTTTCAGTGAAAGGGCAGAATTAGCAATTTCTATTGCAGCTTCACTTACGAATTCAATCCCCATAATGGGACCACAGATGAGAGATGCTTTCTTCGGATCGGGATTCCATGATTTTGTTCTGAGATTTTATGCTTTTCATGTCTTCTTCCTACCAATAGTAATGTTGGGCCTAATGCTTGTACACTTCCCTAGATTCTTGGTTTTTGATGTTCCAATGGTAATGGCAATAACAGGTGCAATCATGCTAACAGGTGGAGTATTTCCTGTTGACATGGGATTGAAATTCGATCCCAATGTTCCGCCTGGTATCACCGTACCTGAGTGGTACTTGACAGGACTTTATGCGTTCCTGCGCAGTGCGTACGATAAATTTACGACCGGTGTAGCCTGGCCAGGCTTGTTTATTTTTGTCTTACTTATAATACCCTTCATAGATCGATACAAGAAATTTTCATGGAAAGATAGACCAATAATAACTGCTATAGGCATTACGAGTTTAGCTCAAATAATAGTAACTACTTACTGGGGTTTCTATATAGATCCAGATAGAACCAAATCGTTACTCGAAAGACTCGTAATTGATCCAGTTTTCCTTTATCTAGTAATGATTCTGCTCGTGCCGTTGTCATTCGGTTTTACTTATTTGATGATAAAATTGGCAAAAAATGCAGAAGCAAATGCAAAGATTCAACCCAAAAAACCGACAAGCAAAAGCTCAATAAACTTATCTGAAAAATGGATTTATGGAATATTTATTGCCCTCTTGGCATTTCAAGTTTACCTCAATATCGCTGCGTATTACGCAGTACTAAATGGAATGCAAAACTACTCGCTGTTTATTGTAGGTATCATGATGCTAGTTTTCGCTGGGATGTTTCATATATACAGGCATGGAAAATCCATGCAAAAAGCTCCACCTCCGAAGCCAACTGTCCCACCAATGCCTATGAAAGCAAAGCCTCCTTCACTAACAAAAACAGGCCCTACAGCAGGTCAGGATACTATGACCACTAAAGTGCTTGAGGAATCTGTAGCTAAAGAAAAAACATTGGCTCCTACAAAGGGTAGCACAACCTCATCACAGACAGTTCAATCTGTAAATAAAGCAGAATCAACTGGACCAACGCATAGTGAACATGAATTAGCTTCGGATGAGAAAAAGTAATCTTTTCCCAAATTCAAAACTCCAAGTTAAATAAGATTGACTGGTTGAGTACAAAATATAATCACATATTCAAACGAAGATTAATCTTAATATTATATATAGTCGTCAAATTAATTAACCAGAAGATAAATGAATAATCACGCTGCAGGAATCAGTATCATTGCATTTATTATTAGTGTGACTGTCAGTATGGTCTACTATCAATTTGTTTACACTAAGGAAGTAAATGCCAAACCACAAGTACCAGAGGAAATTCTGAGTCCTGCAGAAGCAGCCAAAGTGTCTATCATAGAAGGTTCATCACAGCCCTCACAGCAGAGAAACTTTGAACCCAAGGATATAAGGGGAACATTAGGTATCGATAATAAGATAATTTGGACTAACGTTGATACTACTGCCCATACTGTTACTAGCGATAACCAATACACCGATCAGATAAGTGGTCCCTTTAATTCAATTGAAAGTGGAGGTTTAATACTCCCACAAAAAACATACGAATACACGTTTACTAAGGATGGGGAGTATCCTTATCATTGTGAACCCCATCCATGGATGACAGGAAAGGTTACCATCGTAAAGAGTTTCGTCTAACTTTTTATGATTTATTTGCAAAACTCTTTACCTTCTGTCCATCTTGATTCAACATATTTCACAATCTAATCTTTCCATATACTTGGAATGACCATTGACACTTTGCTTCACAGTATTATTTTGAGGAAAGTTACATCATCAGCAACTTCCTTATGTTCTTGGATTATTGAAACCCTGAATTTAACGTTTGAAATTGCTTGAGGGACGTGTTCAGTGATTACTGTAAATTTAATTTCGTTTCCATCTTTAATATCCTGTCTTAGTATAGGCATCCTTGCATACGAATAGTTGATTTTTTTCCCATCAATGTTTATGAAACTAAAAACGTCACTCGTATTTTCTATCTGTGAATTTATGACAATGCTATCAAAGCGGCCGCAGTAGTTGATTTTTACAACTCCATTGAGTTCCTCCTTTGGTTTGACTTCATTCTTGTCAAAATTTATGACTATGTCATTTTCTACCATTATTGTAGATTAAATATTGCTCAATTTTAATCATCGTTAATTGAGTATCCATTGTCCTGCGTTAGATTAAGGTTAATTTTCATACCATTCTTTATTGAATGATCGTTAGTAAAACCGGACCGAAGTTCTATTACGTATAATGAATCCAACTGAGGCTCATAAACAGGACATGTCATGAAAATTCTACATGGTTCCAAATTTTTTTCGATATGGACTACTTTACTGTTTGAATCCAGCCAAATTATGTCTATTGGAAAATTCATTTCATTCATCCAAAACCCTTGCCTTGATGGTTCGTTGAACATAAATAACATTCCTTGATTCTCATTTAACTTTTCCAACCCGGACAGACCTCTGATCCTCTGTTCGTCGGTAGATGCAATGGCCAATAGGACTTTAAATCCATTTATTGAAATGGTAGTTTTATTATATTGAGGAAAAAAATCAAGATTATTCGCTGATGCGTTGTTGTTACTTTTCAATTCAATTGCGTAAGATTGACAAGACAACTCAGAAAAAATTACAAAAGTTAAAGCAGTAAGTAGAATTCTATTTTTGGTATCCAAATTAAGAAACAGTGGACCCCAATTGAATTTTAATTTTACTTATAATATGACACAAAAACCCAAACAAACATGATTATGATAGAATCTTTCCAGAATTCTTTATTTGATTGTAAAAGACCTGAAATAAAAAATCTAAATAATAGTATATTTACGTTTATTTACGAAGAGAGATTTATCATCTATTTCACACGATAAATTACAAGGTGTATTTATTACAGGTACTGATACTGAAATTGGAAAAACTACAATAACATGTGGCTTAGCTTGGTTACTTAGTAGAAATAAAATAAAAGTGGGCATTATGAAGCCATTTGCGACTTCATCTAAAATATATTCAAGCAACTACAAGTCCCGCGATACCGCTATACTAGCCAAAGCTGCAAATATTAGAGAACCTGATCAAATACTAAATCCTGTATTCTTCCCAATATCTGCTTCTCCTTTAATGGCAGCTGAGATTTTGCGTACAACTATAGATCTAAAGATGGTAACTAGAAAATTTAATTTTCTTAAAAAAAAATATGATTTCACTCTAGTCGAAGGAATTGGGGGTATTATGGTTCCCATCACAACGAGAGTTTCATTACAAGATATAATAAAGAAGATGAACCTACCAATTATTATTGTGTCTAGCCCCAAGCTTGGTTCTATAAATCATACCATTTCGACCATAAACGCATGTAAAGAAACTAAAATTCCAATTATGGGAGTAATTTTTAATCAGATGCCAAGGCATCCTAATATTGTGGAATCTTTGACCCCAAAATATATTGAAAAATTGACTGAGATTAAAACAATATCAATTATCCCATTTGTGGATAAATGCAACTTTAAGAAAATTGGATCATACCTTGGAAGAAATCCAATTATTAAGAATCTGATATCTGGGTTAACTGACAAACAAAGCATGAATTAATACGAAGTCATACCCTTATACTTGTAATAGCAGCTTTCTTTAGTCTATTCATTATGGCAAAACCTGTTTTATTATACTGAATTCCTTGGACTACTATGATGTCAAAATTACTTTTGTCCGCTTCCCTAAGATTCGAAAATAAATTTCTTGCAATCAATTCTAACGTCTTTCCCATATATAGAATCTTATCCGCATCTACCTTCAATGATTTACTGGTAGTCATTATACAAACTTTCTTGCCTTCACTCTTTAATTTTTCATTCAATTCAATGATTTTGCTCTTTGTCCTGAATTCGGAACCCTCTACGAGTATTACTTTGGCATTCGGTGAGTAATGTCTGTATTTCATTCCAGGTGATTTATTGATTTTAGCCATGCTCCTACCCAAACCAAGAAGTGAATTATGAAAGCGAACTTTGCCTATTTCATTCTCAATCAATTCTTTTGAGATTCCACCGGGTCTTAATATCACAGGAGTGCGTTGTGTCATATCGATTACTGTAGACTCAATTCCAATTTCAGTACTACCACCATCTAAGATCAGTTTTATTTTTCCATTAAGATCATCTTTGACGTGACTGGCGTTTGTAGGACTTGGTCTTCCTGAAATGTTTGCAGACGGTGCCGCAATTGGCATGCCCGACTTTTTTATTAATGCTAAAGCAACATTACTTCTCGGCATACGAATCGCAACCGTGTTTAAACCTCCAGTTGTGATTTTAGGCACAATTTTTGATTTCTTTAGAACTAGAGTTATTGGACCAGGCCAAAACTTGTTGATAATTCTGATAGCGCTAGGAGGCATCTCGCTTACCAATGTCCTCAAGGTCTTCATATCTGCTATGTGGACGATTAATGGATTATCGGCAGGTCTGCCTTTAATTTTATATATTTTCGATACCGATGGTGGGTCCAATGCATTAGCTCCTAACCCATATACTGTTTCAGTTGGGAATGCAATAATTTCGCCACTACAAATTAATTTTGAAGCTTTTCGAATTATTGCATGGTTCGGTTTCCTCGTATTTACCCTTATTATCTCAGTTTTGAAGCCTTTCTTCATAAATGAAAGTGGTAGTAAATTATGGTTATTATTATGTAGGTTCGTTGACTGTAGCATAATGAAAAATTCTTATTCTATTTTTAATAGCAAATCATGTGCGAAGCGGTAAATTTCCGATATCAGTTTTCATTTGAGATGGAACGATCGTTCCACCGTCGAATTTCATGGTTCTCCTTAATTACTTTGGTATCTTTCATAACATCGAAAATGAGCAAAACGATGTGCAAAAATGAAAATAATAGAGGAAAAATCCAGATTATGGCAGACATAGTAGACTTATGTAAAGCAGGTATAAGAAAAACGCATATCATGTACAAGGCAAATTTAAGTTATGAGCAAATTAATCGATACTTGTACGAACTTTTAGAAAAGGAATTAATTATTCAAAATCTCGATGATGGCGTATTAACTTATCGAGCAACAGAAAAAGGCCGATCATTCCTACAGTATTACAATTTGATGCTAAGCATTTTAGACGAAAATGTAATTGGTATGGAAACTCCCATTACCAAAATGGCCTGAATCAGAGAAATTATTTTTACACATCTTTATGGATTTTCAAATCCAGGATTTTTTTCTCGTCCATGCGATCTAAAAATAAGACCACTTACTACTAGCAAGACAGTGAGGCCAGAAGCTACAAGTGCTTGTATTATGTGAATACCCAAAATGAGACTAATGATAATTGGAATCAAGGCAGAGATGGCAGCTATAGGAAGCCATTTTTTTAAAAAAGTGAGATCCAAGTTTAATCGTTCTTGTACTTTTCTATTTATAATCCTTTTAAATCATTATTATTTCTGTTAAGTTCGTTAGTTCATCTTGTTGTGAAGATAAACCAACTCTACTGTTAAAGTTTTGACTATATTCAACCACATATTACGTTAGACGTAAAAGTACCCTTGTTTCCGTTATCGGATACTAGTCTTAACGTTCCTTCTCCACAATTTCCTGAAAGGTAAATGTCAGAAGGTGTTTCATTATTACAAATATTATCGAAAGCCTCTACGCCTTTCAAAACAAAACTATTTGATGACGTCTTTATTTTAGTAATGATGCCACCGGCAGATCCTAATTTCTGATGATCAACATTCCATTCAGCGAATGACGTTCCTATATCATAGGACACAAAAAAGTTTAGCTTCATACCGTTGATTCCATCCCCACCATCACAAGAAATGGTGCCTTTTCCCACACTTTTTAATTCGAGTTCCTCGGCAAGCGTCATCTGATTAAAATAAATTGAACATAAGACTAGACTAACTAGATTAAATGCTACTATAGTTACAACTATCTTTGTTCCATTTGACTTTTCCATTGGATTTAATGATAGGATTATATCTTTTAAGGGCTAGGTAAGAAATATCTGTATCGTGTTATGTCATGTTTTACTAATATATGGTTCTTATTTTTTTTCTTAAATTTCATCAGGAATTTTTTCCGAATTCTTTTTTATTTACTACATAGAGAGTAAAGAGATTTGGAGACAGATTATTTTTTAACAATTTGGAATTTATTTTATTAACGGTTTAATTACAAACTTATCCACTATGGTTGACAATGCTAAGATGGAACCTAAGGATTTCTGATATTGGGAATGTAATTATTTTGGAATCGTTAAGGAATTGGGATTTTCTTTTAATGTAAGTGTTATTATTGAAAATCCTTACATTAGAGAACAAATTATTGAATTCATTAGTCGTCTGTTTATTTAGGTCGCAGAAATTTGAAATAGATCAACGTTTTTATATCATGGAATTCCTTTGATAAAGTGTGTTTGGGCAGAATCCGTATTTTTCTGCATTGGTTTTGTCAATTATCTTGATATTTTCATCTTTAACTTTTCCTTTCTTGAATCTGCCTATATATGGCCAGTCTCCAGGAACTCACATTTCTCAAGAGCAATACGATAAAATTAAGAATTGTGCTGCAGATCTGAGTAAGAAACCTACTCCTATAGAATACCTGACATATTTCAATTGTGGACATGTTTCAAAGGATGAAAGTGGAAGAACTGTACGACAATTCACACTTATTGCTCAAGAAAATCAAAAAATACCTATTTCATATGAGGGGCATATCTTCGAAGCCTGGACATTTAATGGAACTGTACCCGGACCAACTATCAGAGTTACAGAAGGCGATCTGGTCCGTATCAGAGTTATTAATAGTAATGAGAATTCAAATCCACATTCTCTTCATACTCACTCTATCCATTATGCCAAGAATGATGGTGTGTCAATGGGTGGGTATCCCGGAGGGGCCCTTTCACCAGGTAGAAGTTTCACTTACGAATTTATTGCACAACCATACGGGGTGTACCCATATCATTGTCATGTAGATCCGATAGCTGATCATCTCAACAGGGGATTATATGGGATGATGATTATTGATCCAAAAGAACCTAGGCCGCAAATGAAAGAGATGGCCATGACCCTTAATGGTTATGACTTGGATTTCGATGCAGAAGGACCTACCAAAATACCGCCTGCTGCCCTATTTCAGACAATTGAACAAAATGATACAGGTGCCAATATGACTGAGGGTGCCAATAGCGGCGAAAATAGCACAGGTTCCAATATGACACATGTTTCTGCTCTTCCTGCTTCGGAACAGACTGATGAGGAAGATTCTGAGAATGAAGATGCTGGCGAAGAAGCGAGGGGTAATGAGATTTACACAGTTAATGGAAAGGCATTTGAGTATATGATGAATCCAATAGTGTTACAAACTGGCGAACCATATCGTATATACGTTCTAAATATGCTGGAATTTGACCTGGTCAACTCATTTCATGTGCATGGCGCTATGTTCGATTACTATACTGCTGGAACCGATGAAACTTCAGACTATAATACGGACATAATAACGCTGTCACAGGGAGATAGAGGTATCATGGAATTTATATATGAGTACCCCGGAACTTACATGTTCCATGCACACCAGACAGAGTTTACGGATCTGGGCTGGATGGGACTTTTTGACGTACGAGGAGATCCGGTTAATACTACTGAGCATAGTTCCACTTAATAAAACCAAAAGTATGTAGTCTTGCCTTTCAACTCAATAGGCTCAATTTGATTCTAAACTCAAACTACCTGATGTAGGTTTTCTCACTTTCAACGCATTCGAACAATTGACGCATTGGAACAATTGAAGATAAAGTTCATCATAGATATTTTTTCCAGATAATCTATAGGATAGTGATAGTAGTAACCTATTCAAATATGGTGAGGGCCGATAGCGTACTAAAGAAAAATTCCTGTTGCTGAGTATATATTGGGGGTAGTTGCGAAGCCAGTTCTCCTCAAGGCAAGTGAAAATTAAATTATTATTTTTGCTAGATCCACTTCAATCATATACCACTTCAAATTACTGTACTGCAAATTTCAATGACTCTGTCGTTTGAATACCGGCTTGTGAAGCACTTGCTGAGACTGAATATGTTCCCGTTATGTCTTCATCCATCCTAAAAGAAGGTGTGAGTTCCCCATCATTGTCCGTATAATCCTTTACAATATTGCCCGAGGGATCTTTGACTGTTAAACGCAGAAATACCTGATCAAGAGTATTTCCTGTGAGAGGATCGGATGCCGTGAGTGTAACTGTTTGTCTTTCTCCAGCTGAAATTGGATCCTGTTCAACACTAAGATCGAGATTTATTTTATCGGCATTTGATGTATTTGTTGTATCAACTGATGTTTCTGTGGACGGAGATGAAGTTTGTAAATTTGAAGTCGAACCGTTGTTATTTGCAGTTGGTAACGGTAATTGTACATTACTTGATTGATTGGAAGATGAAGTTCCCGTAACATTTATGCTGTACCATTTAGTAACAGTTGGGCCGGCAGGTGGAACCAGGCAAGTAATTTTTGATGTCAAATCATTGAGCCCTGTTTGAATAAGATGGTATTTTGAGGTATAAGTGAAAGTCCAATTTGAAAAATCAGCAGATCCATTTGAACCAGTAGGCGTAGCAAGTTGATAGGGCTTTAAGTTATTCCAATCCACATAGACCTGACATTGTGCTGTTGAATTATCAGAAGAAGATCCAGATATGGTAAGTTCACCAACAGGAACTTGTTGATTGCTAAGAGGAGATACTATCTTTATTGAAACTGCATAAACACTAACAGATCCAATACTGATGAACATCATTAGTGCTAGAAGCGTTCCAGAAAAGCCAAAAAAAAGCATCCTTTCAAAATTCATATGCATTGTAATCTATCATACTCCCCTTATTTTTGTTTTTTATATTTTATGAAATAATTTTAACGGCTATGAATTATCTGCTATTCTGTATTTATCCAACCTGTTTTTAAGGAAAAGGAATACTTGGTAACTCAAATGGAATGTCATCCCTTATAAGCTTTGAATTTTCACGGCAGTCGGATTTACATTCATTATCGTCATTTGAATTCACGTCGTCTGAATTGGCATCCACGCCTTTTGAATTGATGTCATTTGAATAACTGAATTCTGTCGAAGACAAATTATTAATGTTCCTTTCATTATCTAGTCCTCTCATCTGAAATGGGTCCGAATTTTCTATTTGAGATTTCAATTCAGTCATGATTTCCTTATTTGTAGTTTGATTATTAATTAGACTAGCTATTGGATAATAACGTTGAATTTGGTTACTATTAATTTCATTCTCTCCTATGATCAAATTCGCATAAGCATTGCTATGCATAGCACTCATTAATGATATTATGCTACTTATTGCAATAAGGGCAATAATTCTAACTACCATGACCCAGCCGTAATGCAAATTAGCTGTAAGCAAGTATATTTGGATTAGGTAACGAACTGCTGTATGATAATCAAGGTAGAATCAATAGTATATAAATTAAGGTATAATTTTAGTACCAAGATTACTATAACCAAATATACTTGATATATCTTCTAGATAATTGAGATTTCAAACATATATAATTGCAACTTTTCATTGTCTAATATCATTTGAAATATTTTGTCTCACGATTTTCTATTTAGGTCATCATTATCTCCAGCAAAACCTCAGTTTATCTAAACTCGCAATTATAGGGAAATTCATCTCAATTGTTTCAATACTTCTCATATCCAAATATGAAAAATAATCCATCGTGTCAAATTATACACGGTCTTAATTGCGCTCTCAATTATTTTGTACTAGGTGCAATGTAAAAATTATTAATATACATCTCAGAAATTTGTTGCATTTCATTTAGATCTAGATATTTTCCATCTGATATGTGAGAAAATTTATCAATCTCTTCCAAACTAATCATTGTAGGCAAAACGACCGATATCTGCTCCTGAGATAGAATAAATTTAATTGCAAGCTCGGTAATGTCCCATCCTTTTTTGTCGGATATTATTCTCATATTTTCAACTTTTTTTAGTGCCTCACGTATCCATTCTTTTTTTCTCACACTCCTATGATCATTCTTATTAAATGTGGTGTTCTCATTGACTTTACCAGTTAATACTCCCGATGCGTCAGGCACTCTTGCCATTATGCCAACATTTTTTTCTTTACCTGCCTTTAGTAATGCGTTACCCGGATCTTGCTCTAAAATATTATAGACTGTCTGTAGGCATGTAATATTGTGTTCTCTGATTGCGTGTAGACCTTCATCCTTCCATCCAATGGCCGGACCCAAGGCGACTCCGTGACTTTTAATCTTTCCCTTAGTAACGAGTGTATCTAACGCATTAAACAAATCTTTATTTGTGATGACTTGGATTTTCGGATTGTGGAGGCTATATACATCAATATAGTCTGTCTGAAGTCTTTGTAAACTCTGATCTAATGCATACTGCAAGTAGTCAATGGTATGTTTCTGAGGTAACTCGTTGTGTCCAATTTGTTGATGATTGTACATATCATATCCCCATTTTGTTGAATAGACTATTTCATTCCTCATACCTTTGAATGCTATCCCTATTAATTTCTCACTTTTTCCTTTTCCGTAGATGTCCCCGGTATCATAGAAGTTGATACCCAAGTCATACGCTCTCTTTAACATTCTAATCGCTTCATCATCTTCTATTTTTTTACCCCACCAATCAAGACCAATGGTCCATGCTCCAAATCCAATTTCGCTTACATTAATATTATTTTTCCCAAGTCGCCTATATCTCAATTCCAAATCTCCATAAAATTATCATAAATTTTTTGAAAATCATCTTCTTTAATAACTGGCTCACTTTGATTCAACAATTCGTAAATGGTATCATATGAATTTCCATTTTTTTCTCTCAAGTCAACATCAATCCATGATTTACATCCGGCCCATTCTGGATTTACATTTATGGAAATAGGTTCAGGCAGCTTGTAAACTCTCAGTAGAAGGGCATTCATTGGTTTTTTTGGATTATAACTCATTCTCATGTTAACGTATTTTTCATTCCATATATGATACTTTTCTAATTTGGATAATAACGTTTCATCATGGAATTCCTGCGTTGCTTCAATTCTTGCTAAAATCCTTATGGTATTTGATTTGTCTTGGACAATATCCAAATCATTTCTTTTTAAAAGTAATTCAAATTCTTGTAAATAACTTGATTGCAAATATTTTTTTGCTTGATGTTCTAATGTGGGATATAATAGGAAAATTTTTTGAATAATCTCAAAACCCTTCCTATATTCTAAGATACCACCCTTTCGTAGCAAAATTGATTGATCACCCTCCTCCAAAGCTCTGCAAACAATATTCCATTCTTTCAGTGCTAACATACTTATCCTAAACTCTTAATTATATCAAAAATTTTCTTGTAAACACAAACTATCATAGGTGTATCTCTGACAACATATCTATTTACCTGAGTTTCACGAAGTTTCATGATCAAGTCTTGAAAATCCATTAAATTGTCCGTCTCAAAAGCCAGCATAAAATCTTGGTCGCCCATTCCAAATGAATAAGAAGTATTCAATCTTATCTGTGGAAATTTTTTACCAACATTGATGTGCTCTTTCATCATTTCACTTCTTTTATTAAATGGAAGAAGATACCATTCTCTTGACTTAATAAATGGATAAACGATATTGTATTTCAAAGGTTCGTCATGTTCCATGAAACTTGGTGTAATTTTATTCGAATAAATTGATGGACGTGATGCCGACAAGTAAACTTCAGATATATCAATGTATTTTCCAAGTACGGTAGTGTAAACCTTTGAAGTTAGTACTTGAATTTTTTCTATAGAATCAGAAACGCTCCATAACATAAAGTCAGATTCCTTTCTGATACCAATCGTGGAATAAGTCCTGACCTTGATCTTTGTATTGGCAATATCTATTAATGATGCAAACTCCTTAGCCGCTTCATCTTTTCCTATATCATTTAGCCATCTCCATTTCAGATCTACTTTATAAAAGGAAAAATTGAGATATAGTGTTGGTAAGTTAGTGTCATTTTTTTCATCTTTAATCTCTTTT
The DNA here is from genome assembly GCA_036566445.1 of Nitrososphaeraceae archaeon. Taxonomy (GTDB): domain Archaea; phylum Thermoproteota; class Nitrososphaeria; order Nitrososphaerales; family Nitrososphaeraceae; genus TA-21. Next base: position 11,942 of record DATCWH010000004.1, on the reverse strand, counting down.
CCATTATTTTTTGACTTATCAAGACTCATGTTAATACAGAAATATTCTGAATATTTAAATTAAATTTAGAAACTCAATGTTACTGTAAACTGTCAGAATGCCATAACAAGAGAATACCAGAGAAAATATAGCATAATGCTTGTTAAAATAAGGACAATAGAAAATGTTAGTAGTTTATTTGATTGAGGTCTTTAGTCCATCCTTCAACATATTTTCTGTAATCCTTATCCACTTCCTGGGCAGCAACCAATATTTTACTCTTGATTTCCGAAGACTCCAAGAACATTCTTGTATCCTTTGGAATACAATGACCTCCAATTCCATCTCTAGGTTCCAGAATGTTTACATTCCATTTCGTATTTACCGCATCTCTTAATTCTGCAAACGAAATACTATTTGCTTTACAAAACATATAGAGATCTTCAGCAAAAGCAATCTGCAAGTATCTGTCTGCATTTTCAATTATTTTACTCAATTCTGCTATTTCTACGGTCGAAACAGAATACATTGGAATGCCAAGATTCCTATATGATTTGGTCCCACTATAATATTCCAAATCTGATTTTTCTTCTCCATGTTCAACTCCATCGTAAAACCTAATGCCTGTTCGAAGGCAGCAGTCGCAGACACCACCAATTACCCTTAGCTGATTGACACCATGAACATCTTCTTCAAGAGCGTACCACCTGTGTGGAGCATGAACGACATGAAATCGATGCTCAAGAATTTCGAACATTTTTCTAGTTGTACCTCTTGGTACGGTACTTTCGATAGATACGAGCTTTCCATTTGTAGCCTCTTTAGCTATCTTTCTTGTAATTGCCATTAATCCGTCAATCTGTGGAGAGGAAACATCATCTTCTCTATGTGTGGATATGCATATCATAAAGACATCAACGTCTCTGAAATTCTCCAGTTTCTTTATACCATGTTGCTTTTCAGCATTATTCATGACTAGCTGATTGTTGTCATAACCATAAACATCAAATCCCTTTTCTTTAACATATTTCGCGACCGGGAGTCCCAATTGACCCAAGCCTATAACTAGAATTTTTTCAAATGAAATTTCGTCTTTGCTATGATTAATCACATTTCCAGCCTCCAAATAATTTTCAAACAAATGCTATTATATTAAAATTTATCTATTGTCGTTCGACATAACATATGCATACAAGATAAATCTATTCAAAATATCGTAAATATGTAATAGAAGAAATTACCATAAATTTTAACAAAGAAAATCTATTACCATATAAATGAATCAAATTAGCAGAAAAACCACTAATTTTGTACTTTTTTTGGTTCATGTTGTATTTTATATTTTTTTCATTACGAAAAAATTGAATAATTTATTAGTCATATCTAGTAAATATCCATATGGCAAAAACACTGTCGAGTCAAACCCTAAAAAAAAATAACACTGCTCCCACATTCAGATTAATGGGAACAGATAATAAATTCTATTCCCTTGCGGATTTCAGAAGTAAATGCCTCTTGATAGTCTTTATTTGCAATCATTGCCCTTACGTTAAAGCTCGTATAGGTGATTTAGTTACTCTACAGAGCAAGTTTCCAGAGTCAGGATTACAAATTGTTGGGATAAATAGTAATGATCCAACTTACCAAGATGAAGGCTTTGAGAACATGGTTAAGTTTTCCAAAGAAAATAATTTGAATTTTCCATATCTTATGGATGATACACAACAAATTGCAAGATCATATGGAGCTGTCTGTACACCGGATCCATTTTTGTTTGATCAAAACAGAAGGCTTGTGTTTCATGGAAAAATAAATGATGCAATGGAACCAGAAATGACTCCGCAAGTTAATGTAATGGAAAATAACATCAGAAAAATATTGGATGGAGAAATAATAGAAAAAGACTTTGACCCATCAATTGGCTGTTCAATAAAGTGGAAACCATAGAATAACTAACCATATCTGTACATTATTCCTTTTTCACCTTTTGGGTGTTTCCATCTGGTTCCAATAGAGCAAGTTCCACATTCCACACAACCTTCATGTTGTAGCACTACATCTTTTCCTTCAAGACTATAACAATTGGTAGGACATAGTAAGATAAGTTTTCTCATTAATTCGCTTCTTTTGTCCTCAACAGTGATATGTGATTCGCTATCGTCGTTGTATTGCAATTTCGCAATTCTTTCTGATAATGTGGGAATTACCGGTACATACGAAGAATTGACAATATTACCCAGTCTATTTGCCAATAGGATTGGTATATGAACATATGTTTTTTCTGATTCTATAATTGGTAAAACTTTAGCGTATCCCAAAAAATTTGCCAGTCGAAGGGCGATTCCCCTCAACCTTTTATTTTTCATAAGACGAAGTCCAAATCCTAATCGAGGATCAACAGAATCTATGGAAATGTCTCTTACTATATTAAGAAACAAGATTAAATACTCTTCATCAATTTTGTTCATTTCTCTGGTATATGGGCTCTCGTTAACAAGGGATTCGTAGTAATTTCCCATGTAATCTGAATCAAAATTGTTATTTTCTATAGATCGCGAAATTGCTATTGAAGCTCTGACTGCATCATCAATACCAACATTGAGTCCTTCTATTTTTGGACCCAAAAAGATTCCACGACCAGCAGCATCTCCGATAAATAAAATATTTTTATAATAGGGTTTTTTCATCATGCATCTTTTGCCATCAGGGATTAGTTTTGCGCTATATTCAAGCTCCACATAATTATTGACAAATTCTACTCCATATCTTTCAATTAGGTCTTGTTTAATACTATCAATTTTTGATTTAATATCTTCTATATTTTTGAACTTTCCAGACTCTACTAATTCTACATTATTTTTGGAAAAATATTTGTGTCTTAACTCATCGTATGTTTTTATTAGTTTACTAACGCTAAGCTGCATTTTCAGCTGATCCTCTTTTGAAAGATCATTGTTCTCCTTTCTTAATGGGACTTCATCTTTGATATATTCACTAATTAGAGGATTTTTGATTAACTCATCTATGAGTTGTGCTGGAGTAACGGGGCTAGAGAGAAGCGAATCATAGTGATAGACCGCTCCAAGTGATAATGTTTCGCGATTTGTATAAAGAAATCCACCACCAATATGATTCAATGTGATATCGCCCGCAAAAAGATGCCCTGAACCTTCTGAAGAATTTAGATTAAACCTTTCTTCAATAATGTCTTCAGGTAATTTTATGATGACTTTAACACCAAAGTAAATATCTTCTGGTTTGAACTTATCCCTAGCACCTGTTATTTCGGCTAGTTCCGAATTTATTCCATCAGCGGCAATTATTGATTTTACCTGGAATTCTTCTAATTCGTCGGTCCTGACAATTGTCTTGTCATCTATCCATTGTATATCTGAAACGTGCACTCCAGTAATAATCCCCCCTCCTTGTTTTTCTGCTGATTCGGAAGCTCGTTCTGCAAGCCAGGGGTTTAATCTATTCAAAAGAACAGAATATCCAAAATTTGTTTTGTACTCATGAAGTGGGGTCAAATCCATTGTAAAAATTTTATTCTTGAAAGTGGAATGCAGAAAATATTTCTTTATCAATCTCTCTATTGGTGCGCTGGATACAAAATCTGGGCCAAAAACATCCTCAACGTTATATATCCTTCCACGGGGATCATGTTTAGAATACAAAATACCACCCGACACATTTTTGATGCCTATCCGATTACCTGCTTCAATCAATATCGCACTTTTATTGAGATCAGATAATTCTTTTAATGCTGACAGTCCAGCTGATCCGCCCCCTATTATCACGACATCAAATTGTTCCAAATTTAGTTACTCCTTATAGAAATAGCCGACATTTGCTTTTTTATTTTGTCAATGAGTATCGGAATAACTTCCTCCATTCTTCCCTTTATAAAAATATCTGATTCGTCTACAATTGGGGAATCTTCATCGGTATTTATGGATATTACCATTTCAGATTCTTTCATTCCAGCGACGTGTTGTACAGCTCCACTTAATCCTACAGCAACGTAAAGAGTTGGCATAACCTTACTTCCACTTGTGCCAATGACTCTATCTGGAATCATATACTTTGAATCCATATTTTGGCTCAATTGATATGGTTTTTTTGATAACGGCAAAGTTATTCCTATTTCTGCATCAAGTAGTTCCGCAAATTCTTCAAGTAGCTTTATATTTTGTTCTGGATTATCTTTAATTCCACGGCCAAAGCTCACAACTATCTTGCAAGTTTCGTAATCAATTATTCTCTTAATAATCCTTCTATTCAATATCTTAATTTTTAGATTTTGGTCTATTTTAGGGGAATATTCTACAATTGTGCCTTTCCTTAAATTATCCTTTTCTATAGGCTTAAATGCCCCTGGTATAATGCTGCATCCTTGTGGAGAATATTCTCTGACAATTTCTGGATTTTTGTTATCAAGGCATAGTATTGTTGTCCATAAAAAACCAGAAAAATCTGGACGATACATCTCTAGAATTTTTTCGTATTTTATGGTCTGACCTTTTGTTTTATGCTCATGTCTAATATCGAGATCACTTATGACTAGCTTATTTATATCCGATGCAAGACCTGATTCGAGCTCTGCTAGTACCGTAGAAGATAGATGTCTTCCAATATTGTCTGCCGCAAAGAACATGTATCTTGGTTTTACATATGTGTTTTCGTATTCAGGCGATATATTTTTCATGATTTTTGCATCTTTTGCAATCTGAACTATTACTCTAGTATCGATATCATTTCGAGGATATCTTAGTTCCTCATGATTAGCATATATAACTGAATCTGCTCCATATGTTACTAATTCATCGCATAATTTTCTAACATTACTACCAAGTAATACTGCTACGACCTTTTCTGTTGAGTTGTATCTTTGGTTGAAATCATCCATCAATCGTCTCGCTTCGCCTAGCATCTCCAAACTTACAGGTACTACTTGTCCTTCAAAATGCTCAATTATTACGTAAATATGTCTATATTTTTCAATGGTGACTGATCTACTTTCTTGACCTATCGATTTTGACATTTTTCACTTACCTCTTAGGATTTGAATTATTTTTCCTGTTACTGGTGTTAAATCATTCGGGTTAGATGGATCTATGAACTCAGTTTTACGGCTTGTTTTTGCCCTGGGAATTTTTTCTACTCTATACACTATAGTAGGAGAACCCGGGAGTCCTACGCGTTTTGGGTCTAGATCTAATTTTTTACTGTCGAATGTTGTTAAAAATTGCTTATATTCTTCGGAATGTTTTTTCCCTTCCTTGCTAAACTTGTTTGCTACTAATCTTTGCGATACCGTATTGAAAATTGACCTATAAGAAGGATCAATAGTTATGAAGACAGGTAGTAGCGACTCTATTTCTTCAATAATAGTATCCATTCCTTGAAGAGAAATCAGTCTCTTTGCAATTACCACGTTCCTCTCTAAATCAATATCAAAATCTATGACATTCCCAAGGAAAGTATATCCCAACTTCCATGCAGTCTGGGGCCCCGTCTGTCCTGTCTCTCCATCGGATGCTCTATGTCCAGAAAATACAATATCCATCTTATTATCTCCAAGCATTTTTTCTATTCCGTTTTTTAGTACTTCAGCTGTCGCAAGAGTATCTGCCCCCGCAAACGATCTATCGCTGTATAAATTGAGTTCTTCAGCATCAGTCAGCACTTGGGCTTGCTTGAGGGCGGATTCTGCAATGGGTGGTCCCATCGTACCGATAGAAACATTTGCACCATATTTTACCTTGCAGTAAAATGCAGCATTGCATGCTATTGCGCTATGTGGACCCAAAATACTTTTTGTCTCTGCTCTATTTAGCGTTCCATCTGAATTATAACTGACATTACCTTCTGAAAAATCAGGTTCTAGCTTTATAATAACCCCAACATTTAACAAATCTTGGTTCTTTATAGATTGTCTTAATATAATTCTTGATTTTCCGGTATTTCATATCATTTTTTCATCTTTCTGTAATTGAGCCATTTTTTGCCTAATATGATATCAAGGCGTTACTCAAAGATGAATCTCAAACAAGCCTCTTTTCTTTGTATGATGTTAATTACAATACCTTTATTTATCATAAATAATATGTAAAAATATGGTAGATCTCGTTTATGGACGTGGTATAACCGATCTAATACGTGAATTTCCATTTTATTTAACATTTTTTCGCAACATTATTGATATTAAATTATTTCATAAGAAAAGGTCATTGTATGGCTCGGCAGACATAATCAATGTATGCAACTTACATTGTTCTCATTGTTATTGGTGGCTCAATCGGGAAGATGAAAACAATGAACTCAGCGTAGAAGATTGGAGAACAATAATAAGGAATACCTTCAAGAAACAACGTCTTTTCGGTGTTACCTTGGTGGGTGGCGAGCCAACCATGCGCCCTGAAGTAATTGATGTATTCTGCCAAGAAATGCCCGGCAGGGTTTGTGTAGTAACAAACGGGACTTTTCCTCTAAAACGGTTTGAGAATCTATATTTTTACTGGGTGTCACTAGATGGGACCGAAAAGGTGCATGATAGCATAAGGGGTCAAGGTTCATATCAAAAGACGCGTAATACCATTCTGGAATATATATCTGGACCCTCACGAAGAGGAAAGCCAGCTTGGAAAGATATCTGGATAACAATGACTATTAATTCATTGAATTATCAAACAGTCACAAATCTAGCCGAAGAATGGAAGGATAAAATCAATAAGATTGGCTTTCAGTTCCATACTCCATTTATAAAAGATGACCCATTATGGTTACCATTTGGAGAAACAAGAAATGAAGTAGTAGATCGTATAATCTCCCTCAGGAAAAAATATCCAAATTATATAGTAAACACTGAGAAGCAAATTTCACTAATGAAGGGAAACTGGGGGGGCAATGGAACAATACCAATCCAATGTCCATCATGGGCAATTCTTTCATTGGATCATAAAGGCAGAGTCAAGCAACCATGTTGTATTGGAAGCTCTGAAGCAAAAGGACTAAAGCCAATATGTGAACAATGCGGACTTGGATGTTATTCCGTCCTTGTTGCGCAAGGCATTAAGGGATTCTGATCATATTAAGGACTCATCTATTATGTGGTAATCATGCAAATGTGAAGTTCTTGAAGAAATTAGAAGTGATTTTTGGTGTGTTATTAGTTTAAATTGGTTTGCTTTTATGAACAATTAACGGTTGCCATTGGTTAGAGTATCCAGAAGAATTATGCGCTTTAATTTGTCACATGACTATAAAGATGATCATGAATCAATTGACATAAACAAGTTTGTGTATGGCAGAAAAATAAAGTATAGTTGTGAAAAATGCAACACTTCATTTACGACATGGAAAGCTTTGCATGAACACAAAGTCGAGAATCATTCATACTAATGCAACTAAATTAACTATTTAGTCAGAATCTTCGTTGCAGGCGCATTCACAAATGACGATTCAATTTCCTTTAACCTATCAAGGGATCCTTCAGTACTACGAATCTCTTCATATGAAGGGTCTGAACGAAGTTTTTCTAATATTGCAGTAATATCATCGTTCGTTACTCCGTGTTTTTTATCGTATTCAATATATCGTAATATCTTTACTATTCCTCCATATTTATAATGCATCTTTTTTTGATATCGGGTCGCATCCGGAGATAGTCCCTTGACGTGCTTTATGACTGTGTTTTCCATATGTTTAATATGCCAATCTTTCATGGGAAAATTATTTCGAGTCAAAAGAATCAATATTATTTGTACTAAGGGTTATATAATATATTATTATTTTGCGTATGCAAAGACTGAATAAACAGCACCAATGGCGTTATTAATATTCATAATTTGCGTGAATAAATTGGTTAGAAGATGGATATGATGATCAAGAGTACACTATTAAATAGGTAGATACATGTTACTACTAATAGGGATAACATTAAACATTTATGAGAGTTTATCAATGGCCAATGGCATTACAGTCCAATATGTAAAGGAACTACAAACAAGTATAGTACTTAAGATAATCGTTATTTTCAATAAAAAACTAATTATGCACAGGTTTTAGAAAGCTTATTTAAGAATACCAATTCTCAGTGGAGAAAAATGTCAAAACTAAATAATCATTCTTTTTTGTAAATTTGAAAATACGTACATTTAATATTCTTGAACCTGCTAATAATTATGAAATATTGGGTACAAAAGGTCACTTGATTGCAAGAAAATTTTTTTCTTCCAAGAACGCATCAAGCTATGACAAGATTGTCAGATTTACAACATTCTATAAAGATTCATCATGGAAGAAGGAGATGGTAGGATTTATAGAAGGAAAAAATAAATTAATTCTTGATTTAGCATGTGGCACTGGTATACTTTCATCATTCATTCGATATGAATCGATCCAGTCTAGGATTATAGGAACAGATCTAACATTTGAATATCTAAAACTCGCAAAAAATAGACAAAGTTATCTGCTTTTGACCAATTCCTTGGCGGAATTTCTTCCATTTAAGGATGATAGTTTTGACGTTATAATTTCATCCTATCTGGCCAAATACGCCGAGTTATCCCACATGGTAAGGGAACATTGGCGCGTTTTAAGAAAAGGTGGAATCGTAATAATTCATGACTTTACATACCCTGATACTAAAATGATGAAAATATTATGGCATACTTATTTTAAAATCTTGAACCAACTGGGAAAAGTAATAACCTCTTGGAGAGATGTGTTTTCCAACCTAGACAAACTAATACAGCTAAATCCTTGGGTAAACAATCTAGTTAGAGAACTTAATGTGATTGGGTTTAAATCTATATCAAAAAAGTACTACACTTGTGGTACTGCTGCTATAGTGTGGGCGATAAAGCAATGAAAGAACAAGTAACACGGCTAAATGAATGGTTTGTTCCACAATTTGGTCCAATAAAATTTAGAATTTTTGTTGGAATGATGTTTCTTCCGTATACAGGAATGTGTATTTCATTTTCAATAATAGGATCTTTGCTCACCCCAACAACAATAGCATGGGATAGGATTGTTGCAATTATCATAATCTACTTTACTGCTCTAGGTATATCTGCGCATGTTGCAGATAGTTTGGGTTCAAAAAAAAATAAGCCGTGGGGAGATTATTTTTCGAATCTCGAATTAATTATAATGCTCATATCTGGATTAATAATAGCCTACACGATTGGCGCATATTACATGATATATTTTGTTCCGTTATTACTGCCGATAGCTATTTTGGAAGGTTTCTTCTTATTCGCATATAACTATGAATTCTGGAATGGATTTTTTCATAATAATGTGTGGTTTGCAATATCTTGGGGCAGCATGCCACTGTTGGCAGGCTATGTCATGCAAACAAATTCACTATCCTATGTTCCCTTATTGTTATCTGTGGTAGCTTTCCTAATCTCATACCTGGAGATAAACCTTTCACGAAAATATAAAAAGCTCAAACTAACCAACGACATGAGTAGATCTAAAAAGCTAGAATCCAGATTAAAGATAATAAGCATAAGCACCATATTATTTTCAGTCACGTTCCTGGTTTTCCGGGCACTGCAGATCAGTTTTTAATTTTCAATTTCATTATCAACTATGATGCATCGAGTCTATAATGTCAAAAACCATCAGCTTTTAACAATTAATGATATATCCAAGCTAGAAGCAATTTCACATAAAAAATTTGATCTTGCTCAGAGAATACTGTTGATTGATTTAGGAAATACGCAACATCTTTTAGAGGTAATAAATAATACAGCAACAAAAATAAGAGTCATAGAGCAGGTTGAAGAAAAAAACATAATCAAGCGCAAGTCGTGTATAATTTCTTCAACAAATAATATTTTGGCTTATGCAAATTCCAAAATATATTGTAAAATAATGCCACTTCAGGTATTAGATGAAATACGACAACGTAGAGAGGGTATTGGTAAAATACTACTTTACCATAGAATGGAGATATTTAAGAAAATCACTGAAATAGGATATGATACAGGACTACATATTTTTAAAAACTATTCACTATATCATAAGGAACATCTGATTTGTAGGATAAATGAAATCTTCCCTATGAAGCTAAACAAAACAATTAGTTAACGGTACACATTTTTAATAACGATTGCTTCCTTCGGGAAGAAAATTTTTTGCCTGAAAAGGTACCATTTGATAGTAGACTCCTGCGTGATGAAGTATTTGAAAGACAATGAAAATCTACGTGTTAATGACATTGTAAATAAATTTCATAAGCCAAACAATTCTAATTTAATCCTTCTGTTCTTTTTATCGAATCAATCCAATGCGGTACTAATCCATGGTAATTGAATGGTTGGACATAGTCTTAAAATTACCATTCTAACATAGGTAAGTCAATATGTATCATTCTTGTTTTTCATAAAGCACTAGAAGAGCCAGACAAGTAATAAAAATAAATTTCAAATAATATATACAGACGTGTCGTAATTAGAGTCAGTTGGAATCTAGTTCATTGGAATCAAAAAATATCAAAAAATTTGATCTTATAGTTGTGGGCAGTGGTGCTGGTTTGGAAGTTGCCAGCGCAGCAGCACAAAGTGGCATGAAAGTTGCAATAGTTGAAAAGAACAGAATGGGAGGAACCTGCCTAAATAGGGGATGTATCCCTTCCAAACTTCTTATACACAGTGCAGATGTAGCTGAAATAATTAAGACAGCAGATCTTTTTGGCATACACGTTGAAAAATTTTCTATTGATTTTCAAAAAATAGTGGATAGGGTAAATGGTATAATCGATTCAGATTCAGATGATATAAGAAACGCCTTTAATGATTCGGAAAATCCGAAGCTGTTTCCGTTAGAGTGTAAGTTTATTGATGAAAAAACGCTATTGGTAGGCAGGGAGAAAATCACCTCCAATCTTATACTAATTGCTGCTGGTACGAGACCTGCAATACCTAAAATGAAGGGTTTGGAAATAACCAATTATGTTACAAGTGATAAAGCCCTTCGCCTTGATAGCCAACCTCGAGTATTAACAATTATCGGTGGAGGATATATCGCCGCTGAGCTTGGCCATTTTTTCGGGTCCCTTGGAACAAAGATCAATATAATCCAGAAGCACAAATATCTGATACCTGATGAAGATCAAGAAATCTCAGTAAAATTCACTGAAATTTTCTCTAAAAAATACAATGTGTATTTACAATGTGTCCCAGAACTAGTAAGAAAGAAAAATGGAAAGTTTGTGATTTCTGCAAAGAGACGTGGATCCTCCAGATATTTGGAGATTGAATCTGATCAGCTTTTATTGGCAACAGGACGCGTTCCAAATTCTGATACCCTTAATTTATCAAAAACAGGCATTCAGGTCGATGAAGATGGATTCATCAAGGTGGATAAAACTCTTGAAACCAATGTAAAGGGCATCTTTGCATTAGGTGACATAATTGGTCGCTATCAGTTCAGACACAGTGCAAATTTGGAGGCTCAATATGCTTTTTACAATATATTAAGTCACAAGAAAAAAATTCCAGTGGACTACAGTGCAATTCCACATGCAATATTTAGTTCCCCTCAGGTGGCAGGAGTAGGGTATACAGAGCAGGAATTGAAACAGAGAAGTAAAAAAGAATATGTGAAATCAATTTATCGCTATATTGATACCGCAATGGGCAGAGCATTAGAAGATAAAGAGGGCTTTGTTAAATTATTAGTCAGCAAAGAAAACAGAAAAATTCTCGGATGTCATATTATTGGAAGTCATGCTTCTATACTTATTCATGAAGTTCTTGTGGCAATCAAAAGTGGAGATGGAACTATTGATAACATTGCAAAGACAGTCCATATTCATCCAGCACTTTCAGAAGTAATTGTAAGAGCGGCAGTTACAATGTAACGGAATGCGGTAGAAAAGTAGCATATATGATTCTCCTCTTTTTTATATTTCTAGGTTAAGCGCTTTGTTACATATTACGTTG
>DATCWH010000067.1:0-12890 GCA_036566445.1 Nitrososphaeraceae archaeon | reverse complement strand
AATTATCGATATCTATATTTAGAAAACCATGTCTCTGAAATTGAGTTATAACATAGGGTGCTTGACCTGCAAAATTATAAAAACTGCTCCTCCAGTGCCTGCTATGATAAATATAGTTCCCTTCGCATAGTTGGTATATTTTGCAGTCTCTCTATCGTTTATTATAGGAGTAAAGGATCTAGTCTCGTTGTACATAATTGGGTATGTCCCCTGGTAGTTATGATTATGAGCTTGTACAACAAAATCGACTCCATATTTATCAAATATAGGATGATAGAAGTCTTGCAATTCATCGAGCCGGGATGTGTTGTATTATAAGAATAGAATGTTCTAAAGGAATACACGATTATCCAATTAATACTCTTATTTTCATACTCCCTTTTAAGATCCTCTTTGACAAATTCATATTGTTTTGAAGTTTCATTATATGGGATTATATTATTCTTGGCTGTTGTCAACCCCAAGAAATGAACGTTTTGATAATTAAAGGAGTAATACGGGCTCCTGTTTTTATCCTCAACGAAGGTGTCAATTAACAAATACTGACCGGCAAATGTTACTAGTATCAATTATCAGAGTGCTGAAAAGTACGAAGTGGTAAATTCTTTCACCAATTGACGAAAGAATACCATGGATTATCAACTTTTGCTTCCTGAAAACCAAATTTAATGGTTAAGGTGTCCTGTTTCATCGAATACTAACTAGATAGAAGGATTCAAAAACCCTTTCTCATTTAGTAAATGATAATACTCATCCGTTAAGGAATCAAAATAAAGTGTTACGATATTCGTCTTTTGCCCAATCAATAAGTGATGTCAGTTCGGTTGTACTATAATCAACATCCATCTCATGTGACACTTGCAAGAGATCATTGTTCGTATATATGGCTATTCTTAAATCGTTTTCAACTTTCTTCTTTAATGCCTTGATAGTATTGGACAAGAATTTCAAGGTATTTGCATTAAAAGAAAATATCATGACTGCTGATAGTCCACTCACATTTTTTAATTTCTTAGTAATAAGCCTTTGAATGTCAATATCGAAAAATGGATCTATCTTATTTTCAACATTCCCCAAATATAGCGAATGCCATCCTATCAAATGCAAGATTACAGAAGCAATTCTTGCTTGATAGGTCGCCTCTTCTGATCCAGAAACGATTATTGAATAGGCTCTTAATTTCGGAGTATCTAGTGTAGAAACGAATTTTGTCATCAATGCAAGGTCTAAAGCAGAAGTAGAAATTAATAATTTCTCACTCTCACTTATTTTTCCCCTGTCGTACATATCATCTAATATATTCAAAGTTGGTAAAATAATATCAAATAGGATCCTCTCTTTGGATATAGTTGAAAATAATAAATTTGAAATTATGTTTATTGCTTGCGATTCATTTCCTTCAAGCAGACAATCTAAAAATTTTTGTTGTAAATTATGGATATTTAGTGGAAATTCAATCTGTGGCGCGTCTTTGTCCAAGTACCATATGTTAACAGTCCCAATTTTTTTTTTCTAATTAATCCTTGTGCAAGCATTAGGTTCAAGTATTTTGTTAGGGTCATTCGATTTATTTTGGTCTTCGATGCTAGTTCAATTCCAGAGAGACCAGCGTAGTTTTGAGATAAAGCATAATATACCTTTTGCTTTACCTCTTCGAAATTATACCCATAATGCATATAGAGATATTAATCAAGTATGTTTTAATAGTTTTCATTTTTTGAATGTAAGTTTCAAGATTAACCAAAAAATATAAGTCTATTCTTATATCGGTTGCACTAGTAATGTTGAATAAAAAAGTTGTTTTAGCTTTCTCAGGTGGATTGGATACATCAGTATGTGTAAAATATCTTCAAAATAATCATAACATGGAAGTAATTACCGCCACCGTTGATTGTGGGCAAGAGGATGATTTTGATGAAATTAGAAAAAAATCAAAAATTCTTGGCGCTATAAAGCATGTTAATATTGATGCAAAAAAAGAATTCACAGAAACATATGTCAATAGATCAATAAAGGCAAATGGTCTTTATCAGGGAAAATACCCTCTTGCTACTGCGTTAGCACGTCCCTTAATTGCAGAAAAAATAATGAAGGTAGCTGCACAAGAGAATGCAATTGCGGTAGCCCATGGATCCACAGGCAAAGGAAATGATCAAGTTAGGTTTGATATTGCAATATCATCCATAGATCCAAGTATCAAGATCATTGCTCCAATAAGGGAAATGAATCTTACACGGGATCTTGAAATGAAATACGCAAAAAAAAATAATATTCCGCTTAATGAGGAAATTAAAAAGTATAGTACTGACACAAATATGTGGGGAAGAGCTATAGGAGCAGGAATTTTAGAAGACCCTTGGACTGAACCTCCTGAAGAAATTTTTAGCTTGGTCCAAAATAAGAATATTCCTGCTGAATATTTGGAGATAGAATTTGAGAACGGAATCCCCATAGCGGTTGACAATCGAAAAATGAGTTTAATGGATGTAATTACGTATTTGAATAACAAGGCGGGCAAACATGGAATTGGTGTGATAGATCATATAGAAGATAGAGTTATTGGTATCAAGACGAGGGAGATATATGAGGCACCGGCCGCAATTAGTATTATAGTAGCTCATAAGGATTTGGAACAACTAGTTCTAACTAAACATGAATTACGGTTTAAACAATTCGTAGATGATCAGTGGAGTTGGATGGTCTATTGTGGGCTATGGTTCGATCCCCTTAGAGAAGACTTGGATAAGTTTATAGATGCAACTCAAAATAGAGTCACAGGAAAAGTTAAAATGAAATTGAAAAATGGATCCTTACAAGTAGTTGGAAGAAAATCTAAGAATTCACTGTACAGACAAACTCTAGCGACATATGCTTCTGATTCAATATTTGATCAAAACCTTGCAAAAGGTTTTATAGAGTTATGGGGGATGGAAACAGTTATTGCTAATAGATTATCAAAGAACTTATCTACAAAAAGGAAGGGAGAAAAATAGAAATGAAAAAAGATTGTAAGGACTGTGGCGCTGAACTGACTATACCTCAGGACTCAATGGTTGGAGAAATTATAACATGTCCAGACTGCGGCACCGATTTTGAAATTGTTTCAAATAATCAGGATACTGTTGAGTTCAAGGAAGCGGAATCAGTCGGAGAAGACTGGGGACAATAGTTGATTAGAATATGTATAATATATGACAAACTAAGATTTGAAGAAAAAAAAATATACAGTAAGATCAAGGAAAAAGGACTTGATGCTACTCTAGTAGACGGAAAATCATTAACTTTTGATACCGAGTCAAGTAAACGGGATCCTGTATTTGGTGACATAATATTACAGCGTGTAATAAGTTATAACAGAGGTTTACATTTAACTTATTGTCTGGAACAAATAGGATTAAGTATTGTAAACTCATTTAACATAAGCGAAATCTGTGGAAATAAACTAATCACCTCTATGGTATTAAAAAAGAATAATGTACCTACACCCAAAACTACTTTTGCTTTTAGCGCTGAATCAGCAAGAGAGTGTATGAAAAATTTAGGATATCCACTGGTGGTTAAACCGATTATTGGTTCCTGGGGACGCGGAGTTTACCAAATAAAAGATCAATCCATGGCTGAAATGTTGTTGGACACAAGACAAGATAATGATAATTCATTTTCTAGAATTTATTATTTCCAGGAATTCATAGATCGTCCCTCTCGAGATATTAGATGCATTGTGATAGGAGATGAAATTGCTGCGTCTGTTTATAGATACTCATCAGAAAATGAGTGGAGAACTAATGTAGCGGTTGGCGGTAGAACAGAAGAAGCTACATTGACTTCAGAATTACAAGAAATTGTATTAAAAGCATCAAATGCCGTCGGCGGAGGTATTTTAGGCGTTGATCTCATGGAAGACAGGGAAAGAGGGTATTTAGTGCATGAAGTAAACAATACTGTGGAATTCAGAGGGGCTTCAGCTGTTTGTAAATCTGACATTCCCGGAGCAATGATTGACTATCTGGTAAAGATGTCTACAAAATAAATTTGTATTAATCAAGATGTAAAGTTGCTTGTCTGAATTGGAAAGTTGGATGTTATATCTTGGATGACAAAATTCATAAGATGTCATAGTAGAAATTTCGGTAAAGGAAGGAATTGATATGAAAGTGGGAGTAATTGGTGCTTCAGGATATGTTGGTGGTGAACTCCTCCGGCTATTGGTAGTTCACCCGGATGTTGAATTAAGTGTTTTAACTTCTAGACAGAATGCAGGAGAATATGTTCACAGAATACATCCCAGTTTAAAGGGCTTCATTAATCTCACATTCTCACCCATGCAATTGGACAAGTTAGTAAATCAATGCGATCTGATATTTGTATCAGTTCCTCACGGTAACGCGTTGAATATCGTCAAGGATCTGTACAGTACTGGATTAAAACTAATTGATCTGTCGGCGGATTTCCGTCTGAGGAATCCAAGCGACTATGTTAAATGGTACGGGTGGGAACATCCATTTCCTGATTTACTATCTAAATCTGTTTATGGTATACCAGAGATGCACAGAAATGAAATCAAAGACGCACAGTTAGTTTCTTGTCCTGGATGTATGGCAGTAACATCACTTTTGGCATTAAAGCCGTTGATGGAGAATAAATTGATTGACACTAGTCATATAATAGTAGATAGTAAGATAGGATCGTCTGGTGCAGGCGCAACTGATAGTTCGGGTACTCATCATGCAATGAGGTACGGGGTTATCAGGCCGTACAAACCTTCCAAACACAGACACACTGGTGAAATTGAACAAGAATTAAGCATAATATCAGGTGAAAAAATTAAGGTAAGTATGAGTCCACATGCCGTAAATCTCGTAAGAGGAATATTAACAACAAATCATGTATTTCTTAAATCACCAATGTCTGAAATTGAATTATGGAAAGTTTACAGAAACTCGTACAAGGAAGAGCCATTCATTAGATTAATAAGAGACAAAAAAGGTCTCTATAAATTCCCAGACCCTAAATTTGTGGTCGGTTCCAATTTCTGTGACGTCGGTTTTGATATGGATGAAAATACTAACCGTATTGTGGCTCTTTCAGCCTCTGACAATTTGATGAAAGGGGCTGCAGGCTCTGCTATACAGAACATGAATCTGATGTCCGGGTATGATGAGACTGACGGACTAAGGTATACACCGTTAACACCGGTATGATAGTCATAAAGATTGGTGGAAGTATACTTTATGACTTGCATCCATCAATAATTGAAGATATACTGCAAATTTCATTAAACGAAAAAATTGTACTAGTACATGGCGGAGGCAATGAAGTAACCAGTATAGCCACGAAGCTTGGAAAAGAACAGAAATTTATTGTTTCCCCTAGTGGTATAAGAAGCAGGTACACAGATAAGGAAACAGCTGAAATTTACACGATGGTAATGTCTGGAAGAATTAATAAGATGATTGTCAAGATGCTGGTACAAGCAGGAATAAGAGCAGTAGGTATTTCAGGAATAGATGATAACATATTGAAGGCAATAAGAAAAACTAAATTGACCGTTTTAAATGAAAAGGGACGCAAAATGATTATTGAAGGAGGATATACGGGGAAAATTAGTTCTGTTGAAACCTCTCTCTTGAACACCCTAACTGATGACGGTTATTTGCCAGTAATATCGCCCATAGCACTAAGTGAGAATTATGAATTTCTGAATGTGGATGGAGATAGAGCAGCAGCTTATATAGCTGGAAATTTGAAGGCAGATAAAGTAATTTTTCTAACTAATGTAAATGGCTTGCATTTGAATGATAAACTGGTAAGAAATCTTACTAGTAGTCAGGCAAGAGAATACCTACCAAAGATAGGGTTTGGAATGGAAAAAAAAATATTGGCAAGTACAGAAGCCCTAATGCTAGGGGCTAAAGAAGTGATAATATCATCAGGTAAAGTACCCAATCCAATTACCTGTGCAATTAATCATACGGATTGTACGGTGATTTCAAATTGATTCTTAATGAAGACTCTTTTTTGATAAATCTCTACCAAAGATTTCCTGTTACTATTGAAAGAGCACAAGATGCAACAGTATGGGATACTGATGGAAAAGAATACATTGACTGTATGGGTGGTTACGGCGTCGCTATCATAGGACACTGCAACAAGGATGTTATAAGCGCAATAACTTTGCAAAT
Source organism: Nitrososphaeraceae archaeon (assembly GCA_036566445.1). Taxonomy (GTDB): domain Archaea; phylum Thermoproteota; class Nitrososphaeria; order Nitrososphaerales; family Nitrososphaeraceae; genus TA-21. Next base: position 6,708 of record DATCWH010000067.1, on the reverse strand, counting down.
GAACAAGCTCATGGTATGTCATATGTCTACGTATAACGATAGCAGACTGCAGTTTCTGTCAAAATTAAAATCTATAGCGCCCGATAATCTAGGCAGATTTTTCTTTAGTAATAGTGGTGCTGAATCTATAGAGGCTGCTTTGAAATTCTCGCGAAAATTTTCACGAAAAACTGGAATTATATCTATGTATGGTGGTTATCATGGAAAAACCTTTGGTGCATTGTCTCTAACGTACAATTCTAAATACCGCAAATCGTTTAGTCCTTTATTAGAAGGAGTAAAATTTGTTCCTTTTGGGGATATATCATCTCTTACTGATGCTATTGATGAAAGTACTGGTACTGTAATTCTTGAACCAATCCAAGGAGAATCGGGAATAATTATGCCTCCAGAAGGTTATGTGAAAGCAGTACGAGATGTATGTACTGAAAAAAAATTAGTATTGATCTTTGATGAAATACAGACTGGGCTTGGACGAACTGGAAAAATGTGGGCGGGTCAAAATTGGAATGCTGTTCCTGACATAATGTGTATTGCAAAAGGTATTGCATCAGGGATTCCTACAGGTGTAACATTTGTCAATGAAGAAATAGCCAACTGTATGAATTTGGGGGAACACTCTTCAACATTTGCTGGAAATCCAATTGCATGTTCAGCAGGTACTGCCACAATAGACACAATAATAAAGGAAGATTTAGTAACTAAAGCTTCAGATACAGGAACGCATTTCAAAAAGAAACTTATTGAATTGAAGGAAAAACACCCCATCATAAGAGATGTTAGAGGTATGGGCATGATGCTTGCAGTAGAATCACGATTTGATGTGAGAGATATATTGATGGACGGCATAAAAAATGGACTTTTGATGTTATACTCTGGAAGAACAGTAATACGGCTCCTGCCGCCTTTAGTGATGAAGAAAGAGCAGGTGAGTAGAGCTATTGAAATAATGGATGAGATCTTTAGTGGTGAGGAGAAGAGGCGTAATGTCAAAAGATAATGAGTTTGATAAGCGGATACTTGAGATCTTGCGAATGGATTCTAGAAAATCATTTGTAGATATAGGAAAAGAGTTGGGTCTGTCGGAATCTGCAATAAGGCGAAGGATTAAGAATCTAATTGACGATGGTTCGATCTATAGATTTACAATTGAAGAAAATGCAAGTAAAAAAACCAGTGCCATAACATTACTTTCCGTAAGCTCCACTACCGATACAAACTCGGTAGCTTCTAAACTTCAAAGCATTGCGGGGGTTAAGGTTATTTATGAAATAACTGGACAATACGATATCGCAGTAATAATATCAGCCAATTCAATAAACGAAATCAATAGCAGTATTGATGATATAAGGAAGATTGAAGGTGTGTCGGATACAGATACGGTCATTATTCTAAGGGCGCTTACGTAAGTTACACTTTATTGACCAGCCGAAAAGATTTATATTATATTCGAAATAAGCTCTAATTAAGCAAAAATGTCACTAAATTCAGATGATCCGAATCATTTTGCGAACATATACAATCCAACATTAGCAAATAAAGAGATCAAAATACTTGATTCAACACTTCGGGAGGGTGAACAGCATCCTGGAGTTTCATTTACAATTAAACAAAGAATACAGATTGCGTGGTTGTTAGATTCATTTGGTGTAAATCAAATTGAAATTAGTCCGGTTGTTTCCCATGATCATTTTGAAGCAACTAAAACAATAATCAAACAAGGTCTCAAGGCAGATATTTTAGCTCATGTAAGGGCGCTAAAATCTGACGTGGAAGTAGCAATTGACTGTAATGCAACTTGGGTTGCAACGTATATGGGCATTTCAGACATACACCTTGCTACGAAACTGAAGATTTCAAAAGAGGAGGCCAAAATTAGAGCTCTTGAAGTTGCAGACTTCATAAAATCACATGGATTAAAATCTCGTTTTACAATGGAGGATGCAAGTAGAACGGATCCATTATTCCTTATCGAAATGTGCAAAGAAATGAATTCACGAGGAATTGAAAGAATAAGCATTCCTGATACTGTCGGAATAATGCGTCCACAAGGAATGTACAACTTGGTAAAGATGGTGTATGATAATATTGATACCAATGTTTCATCACTTGATGTCCATTGTCATAACGATGTGGGACTTGCACTGGCAAATGCACTTGCAGGCTGTGAAGCAGGAGCTAATCAAATTCACACAACCATTGATGGATTCGGCGAACGAACTGGAATTCCATCTTTAGCAGAAACTGCAGTTGCTTTAAGTGTCATATATAGAATTCCTAATGATTTTAGGTTACACATGTTAAAGGACCTTTCACGAACAATAGTAGATTACACACATATAGCAACTCCAGAATCCAAACCAATAGTTGGAGAAAGTGCGTACAAACATAAGGCAGGTACACACTTGGCTGCAATTTTACAAAATCCATCAGCATATGAAATACTTGAACCTCGGCTAGTTGGGAATAGAAGAAAAATTGTGTTTGGGGAACTCGCTGGTAAGAACGGTGCGGCTTATTTGCTCTCTTTATTGGGACTTGAATCGTCAAAAGTTGAGGCAGCTAAGATGGCCAAGGGTTTGAAAGAGCTGCGTATGGGAGATATTCTGGAATTGTATCTTGACGAAAGACTAGAAAGAAAAATACTTAACGATGCATTATCAAAGTAGAGGAGATAGTAATGATAAAATGCACTGAATGTGATGCAGAAATCAAAATTCCCAATGATGCTATGGAAAATGAAATTGTGACATGTCCTGATTGTGGTGCCAGTTATGAATTAATCAAATCAAACAATGGGTTTGCCATCAGACCTGCACAATCTGTTGGAGAGGATTGGGGAGAGTGAAAGGGAATAACAATAAAAATTCCTTTTTCCTTCTTTATGATCAATTAAGATGGGAAGAAAAAATATTAATCGAAACGGCGAAAAAAAGAGATATCAATCTTCAGGTCATTAATTGTAGAGAAAATTCAATTGAGCTTGACAAAGATAAATCTACCTATTGTAACAACATTATCTTACAGAGATGTGTAAGTTATTATAATAATTTGCATTCTACAGCAGCTTTTGAGGGGCTTGGAGCTAAGATGATAAATTCTCTTTATACTGCAATCATGTGTGGAAATAAACTGTTCACTCATATGGAATTGTCAAAATCAGGCATAGCAATCCCCAAAGCATTTTGTGCTTTTTCTAATCAATCTGCCATGAATATCCTAAATAAAAATGGATATCCAAAAGTTATCAAACCGGTAGTTGGCAGCTGGGGAAGAATGATTGCGTTACTCAAAGATAAAGAAGCAGCAGAAGCAGTGATAGAAGACAGAGAACACATGTATCCGTTATATCATGTATATTATTTTGAAGAATTTGTAAAAAGACCTCCCAGAGACATTAGGTGTATTATTGTAGGAGAAAAGGTTGTGGCTGCGATTTACAGATATTCAGGCGATAATGAATGGAAAACTAACATGGCCCTTGGAGGAAAAGCAGAAGCTTGCAAGGTAACAAATGAAATGGAAGATCTTTGTTTAAGAGCAGCAAAAACTATGAAAGGGGAGATTTTAGGAGTAGATTTAATGGAAAGCGACAAGAACGGTCTTCTAGTACATGAAGTAAACAATACTACAGAGTTTAAGAATACGGTAAGAGTTACCGAAATAGATATTCCTTCTCTTATTATAGATCATCTTGTAAACTCCAATAAATAATAAGTAAAATTGATCTCTTCTGCATATGCTATTAAATTATTGAAAAATGCCCTTGAAATATACACTCCATCCAGATCTGAAGCACAGCTAGCAAATTTGATTAAGGAAAAATGTTTGGATGATCTGGGCTTTGAAAAAGTAAATATCGATAGTGTTGGAAATGTAATTGCGACCAAGGGAAGTGGCGATCCGAGAATCCTTTTATGCGGTCATATGGACACTGTACCAGGCCTTATACCTGTAAGAATTGATTCTGGTTTCCTCTTTGGTAGAGGGGCGTCTGATGCCAAGGCTCCACTCATATCAATGCTTCTTGCCTGCTCCGAATTCAAACAAAGCGGGACTATCATATTTGCAGGTGTTGTGGATGAGGAGGGAAACGCCACAGGCATTAAGGAACTGGTCAAAAATAAATTGTCTGTAAACTACGGGATTTTTGGAGAACCTAGTGGAATTAATAAAATTACTATATCATATAAAGGAAGGCTCGCATTAAAGGTTACCTGCGATGTCCTAGATAGTGCACACGCGAGTGCTCCGTGGCTATCAAAAAATTCTATCGAAGAGGTATATGAAGTGTGGGAATTACTTAGAAATGAAATCTCATCAAAGTATAACACGACTGACAAAAAGAGCGAATCTGTAAGTCTCAGTCTTACAGAAATTTCCGGAGGTTCAAGTCACAATGTTACCCCCCAAAAATGCAAGATTACAATTGACATCAGAGTACCAAATGGAGTAAAGTGCCTAGAGGTATTGGATTCCTTAGAAAAGTCAATAAACAATATTTCCGAAACAAGAAAGGTAAAAATCACATACAGAATTGAAGATATGACAGAACCGTTTGAAGCAGATCATTCATCTCTACTAGTTAGAGCCCTTTCACTTTCGATATTAGATGTTTGCAAGATTCGTCCGGTTTTACTGAGGAAGACAGGCACTGGAGATATGAACGTATTGGGAAACTCCCTAAATATTCCAGTGGTAACATATGGACCCGGTGAACCCCATGTTTCCCATTCTAAGGAGGAAAGAGTCGAGATACAGTCATATCTAACGAGTATAGAAATTTACAATAGGGCACTTTTTCACATCTCAAGGCTACACCATAATAAGCGGGATGCAGGTATCAAATGAATTACTGATATGTTGTGCTTGGTCGGAGCTGGAATTTATGAGACTATGGAAATGTCTAATTCGATTAAGATATTGAATTGTTGCGATAAGATATACCTTGAAAGATTCACATCACCAATTTCTGACAACTTTATCAGGATTCTTAAGTCAACTCTAGGACCAGGAAAAAAAATCGAGATTGTAAAAAGGTGGTTTGTAGAAGATGGAAGACAGATATTGGATGAATCAAAGAGACTAAATGTTGGATTGATAAGTTATGGAGATCCGACAATTGCAACTACTTTTACTGAATTAAGAATAAGAGCAATGAAAAATAACATAGAGGTCAAGGTCGTACATGCTGCTTCTGGAATAACTTCACTTATCGGTGAATGTGGTTTACAAATCTACAAGATAGGCAAACTTGTTACTATGATGGAAGAAAAGCAATCGGCAATAAGTGTATATTCAACTGTCTTTAGCAACCTAAACCTGAATTGTCATACAATTATCTTAACGGAGTATAGGCAGAATGAGGATGGTTCAGAATTTTTTTTGAAACCAAATTATGTAATGTCAAAGCTACTTGAAGTTGAGAAAGACATTACATATGAAATTGTTTCTGAAAATTCCTTTTTAATTGTTGTTTCCAGAATTGGCGCTCATGACCAAAAAATTGTGAGTGGTAAAATTCGATCGCTGATAGATTTAGAACACGGAGAAGGTCCACATTCTATTATATTCCCTGCCAAACTTCATTTTACAGAAGAAGAAGCTATAATGAAATTGACTAATATTATTGATGCACCTACGGATAACACTAGCAAGATAAAAAGTGTCTCCGCTTATATGCTCAATAAATATGAACCAATGATTCGGAATGAAATTAGGCAAATTAGAGATACAATTGGTTCTAAAAGGGAAAGAAACGCACAATTAGAACTACTGGCAAATGCAGAATTTTATCTGGACGATGCAGTTCAATTCTTAAGACAAGGGAGAAAGGAACTAGCCATATTATCAGTTGGATACGCAGACGGATTAATTGATTCCTTAAAACAAATATTAGAAATAGATTAACATGTGAGCAGAAATCGAGTTTTGAATCTATCACACTGCCGTTCATTTTTAAGGACGAATGTTAACCGAGTAATTTACTAAAAGTAGTAATAAAGACATTATGGAACCTAATTATTTCCAGTCATCATTTATCAAATCGCTATCGCTATTTTTAACAGTTCTTTTATTTGTCTTGACGTATCATTAGATTTCATAATTTTTTTATAAGGGACAAGTAAATAATAAATGTGATCAATTTAAGGTTTTCAATAGCTATCGTTCTAACTATCTGGATGTTTATTTTGATCGGTAATGTTGCTTTCGGACAGCTTAGTTTTCGAACAAATTTAACAGGCGATAGAGAAGTACCTCCGCTTTTTAGCGAATCATATGGCAGTGCACTTATAGTTGGTAACAATAGTAGTCTCACATACCAGATAAATGTAACATCTCTGGACAAGGTTGCAGGGGCTTTCCTGTACAAAGGTGATGATACAGAAAATGGTGAAGTGCTTGTTTCGTTATTAAACTCAACCGAACCTTCAGGATTGGTAGATGGTAAACTGGTCGAAGGAACAATAAATTCTTCAAGTATATTGGTACCTTTAGCTAATCTAACTACCAATATTATATTGCCCGTACTAGCTCCTGGCAATTTGACTAATGTGACATCAGCAGTACCTGGTGCTGGCAATTTGACTAATATGACATCAGCAGTACCTGGTGCCAGTAAGTTAGAAGCATTGATTGACTTGATGAATCAAAATATGACGTATATCAATATTCATACGTCGAAATTCCCTGACGGAGAATTAAGAG
>DATCWH010000068.1:0-31461 GCA_036566445.1 Nitrososphaeraceae archaeon | reverse complement strand
AGGAACAGATGCAATAACTATGGCATTGTTAATTGCAATGCTAGGTGCAACAATCGTGGTTTCGTGTGGAGCACAACTAGTGGAAGCGGTAAAACCACTAATGTATGCTACCAATCAAGATAGCGACACCGTATCGGTCATTAAAACAAAGAGAAATACTGTAACCTCACCGATAGAAGTAGGAGACGAACCTCGTGGAATTGCATTCGATCCAAAACATAAGAGAATGTATGTTACCAATCCTTTTAGCGACATAGTATCGGTTATTGATACCAATACAAATACTCTAGTTGGTTCGCCGCTCGTAGTAGGTGGGTCTCCAAATGCAATTACATTTGCAGGGCCACAACACTGACAAATTTTTAGCCACCGGTAGATAGTAAATGAAACCAAAATTTTGCGTTTTTTTGATAGTTTCATTTGCTTCTTTAATAACTGGAAACTTGATTTCCCAACCAACTTTCGGTCAATCTGAATTCTTGAAATATTTCGCTCAACGAGAAAAAGAAAAATTTCTTGAATTAGGTGAAGAAAAATTTAGAGAAGATTGTTATAACGAGTTTAATTTCAATAATGAAAGCGTGGAATCCCCAGGAGGCTTTAACCCTGAAGATGTGATAACAAATATTTGTGAAGGTCTCATAGATAAAATTAAGAATCAGACTGGAACATTAGAACAAAATCAAACAATCAATAGATAGGCTTTAACAAATGTAAACAATACATATTTTTAGCACCTGTTGAGGAGAATAAGAAATGAATAGTTTAACGCTAATACTAGCGATATCCTTCACTATATCTGCTATTATTATTGTGGTTGCAGTTGCATCGGGTATATGGGGTAAATAATCAAGCGAAATTCATTTTATTTAATCGGGAGTCTAATTCCTGTTTATGTTTGGAGAGGCACGGCAACAGCAATGGATAATAAGATCCCGTTAGCACCAGTTGAAAGTGGGAATAGCAAATGATAACTGCATCTGACAAAGTGGTAGGGGCAATATTAGTTCTAATTGCAGTAGCAGTATTTGTTGCAATATTATTATTTGCTGTATTGGATTGAGCATGCCCTACAGTGATAGCAGTATATGGATACACTGATCCTTTCGAATATTACGATGAATCAATCAATCAACTAGGACTGAAATAATAACATAATTCTACTTTATCGAAGTTCTATCTGGCAGAATACAATGTTGCTGGAATCGGGACTTAAAGTAGCATAAGGCGTTATAAACAATATTGTGCTATCAATTATGACCTACAATGAGTGGAGAAAAGGAAGAAAAGTTAGAAGAAAAAGTTAAAGTCAAAAGAGACAAAGACGGCAATATCATTGAAGAGGACGTCGCAATAAAAGAAGAAGAGAAATCAGATTAGTCCAGTCTCTTATTTTTTTAATTAATGGTAGAATACCAGATCTGAAGGTTCTTTAGATCTCTGTTACTAGATGATTCCTATTTAATCATTATAAGCGCAAGAAACCAAAGGAATAAGTGGCTAGAAAATCTACCAGATGCGACTTGTGTGAGCATAAAAAGGATATGCATGTTTATGATAATGACGATACTTATTGTCTGATATGTAAGAGATACGAATTATTGATGTAACTTGGAAGAATGTTCGGAATGTCAGCACTCCGAAGAATTTCACGTCTTTGACGATAAACATCATCTCCTTAACGGACATTGTATATTAAATCCTGATAGTTGAAGTAACGGTTAAAAGTTTTAGATTTGCTAACTAGGAAGATGTACTTAATTCTTCTCGCAACATTTACGATGTTGTTATTATCGCTCATCCAAAGCGCATATAGCGTGGAAAAGTTCAGGGGTCTTCCTTTTTCTATCGAAGTACCTGACAGTTGGACTTACACCGAAACTCCAGAGCCTCCTATGGAAAATCTATTAGGTGTTAGTTCTTATTCTTCCGTGGTACTCGTCCCTGCCAAGTTTGCCGAGTTACTTATTCAGGATAAAGGTGATATTGAAATGGGTAACGGAACTGCAGCAATAGTATTTGCAGAGGATTCCGATTACACTGTAAAAAATGCTCCGCCGGATCTGTATGTAAAATTTAGAATGAATAAGGACGACTCACTCAATGTTACATCACAGCAAGATACAACTGTGGGTAAAGAAAAGGCTGATATAATTGAAGGTAACAAAAATGACATTTCTGGTAATGTCAGACTATTGGAATACCTCATATCACACAATGATGAACCGTACATTATTAGATATATCGCTAGCGCAAATGATTTTGAAAGATATTTACCAGACTTTGAACTGATGGTTAAGGAGTTTTATGTTTGTGACAAATGCCTCTAGTAGTTAGTACAAAATATCCGTACTCCCTCCCTTCTCAGTGATTTGTATTTTAAATTAATTAGTTCAGATAACTCTGTCATGGGTCGAACTGTACCCTCATTCAGAATTGCAACAGAATGGGAAAGAAGCAAATGGAAGTCGTTTAGACAAGAATTGGATAAAAGCGAAAGAAAGATGTTTGATGAAATCATGTCTTATCCACGCTTGTATAATGTTGCTGGAGTCGGGGCTTGCAAACCTGTCTTATTACAGCCATTCCTAATGTCTATAATATTTGAGCATTACAAGCAGTTAACAAAAATATCAAAGAAATCGATGCTTTAACTTGTTAAAATTATTTTAATTTTAATTTAATAATAAAAATAAATTAGTTCGAAATGGCAAGGGATCCCTTACCATACCATACGATACCTATATACCACCATATACACATGACTATGGATAGATAGACATAGACGTATGTGTTCTTGTTCATCAATCAGTGTCTATCTATCTATCTTTGCGTAACTATACTATAGTACGAGGGCCTTTATACACCGGTATATAACGGTGTGTATATGGACAATAGGCTAAAGGCTGCTTTTCATTCAAGTGAAAGTCTTCGCAATCAAGAATCAATAAATTCACATATTTCGTGTCGGCTTCTGAAAGTTTTTGCATCTATATTCTCAACTAGTTCTTTACTCCTGACTTTCCTCTTTTAGTGACATAAAGTGACAATTAGTGACACCAAGTTTTTCTTCTTTAGCGACTATTAACGTCTTCTTGGGATATTCCTGCCTTTCAATTCGAAGCCTGCTCTTGCCATTAAAGTCTTTTACGTATAATCTAGTAAGAATACGCTGTAACTTTTCTACAGTAATAGAGAATCTTTCACCAGCAAACTCTGTTGATGCATCTCTACCAAAATGCCACATAGTAACTTTCCATTGAGTGTATTCGGGGATCGAGATGTATTTATATTTATAAAAAAATTAGTAATCAATACCAAATGGTACCTAATCTGCCACAATGGGGAATCGATTCTGTTCCTCCAAAACATAGAATCCTCGGAGGTTTTGACTATTTCATATTGTGGTCTAGTCTTGGCGTTGGTTTATTAGTTTTTTCTGCAGGATCTTTCTTGTCCGAGGCTCCTTTTTATCATGCAGTACTTGCAATAATAATTGGCTCAATTACTGGTTCCATACTCTTGTCACTAGCAGGAAAAATAGGAAGCGATCATGCTATACCATCTCTTATTGGAATAAGACCGGCTTTTGGATTGTATGGTTCGTATCTTGCCGCTATACTAAATATAATACAACTTATTGGCTGGACTACATTTGAGATTTTAATACTCTCAAGGGCTGCTCAACAATTAACAAATATACACGTTACTTTTGCATGGAATATTATGTTTGGAATAATTATTACCCTGTTTGGTATATTCGGACCTTTATTTTTAGTGAAACAATGGTTATCAAAGTTTGCAATATGGATTGTTTACGCTTCTTCAATAATAATTTTAGTTACTCTCTTATCTCAAGATCTTCCAAATGCCATATCCGCGGGTGGTAAAGATATGTCATTCTTTGTTGCTCTTGACCTTGTAATTGCTCTGCCTATCTCTTGGATGCCCCTTGTCTCAGATTACAACAGGTTTGCAAAGACAAGTAAGGGTGCATTTGTAGGTACCTTAGTTGGATTTTCAATAACAAATATCATTTTTTATCTCGGAGGATTATTATTGGGACTTGGAGATGTTTCATCAATCATTGTTTCAATTCAGGCAATTTTATTCGGATTTATTCTATTGGTTATGATTGTCGATGAGGTGGATAATGCATTTGCAGATATATATTCTGCAGCAATTTCTTCACAAAGTATCTTTCACAATCTAAATCAACGACATCTAATTATTGGATTTTCTATTGTAAGTACTATTTTAGCTACTTTTATATCAATTGAAGGATATGAACAATTTTTGCTGTTAATAGGGGCGGTATTTATTCCGCTATTTGGAGTCTTGTTGACCGACTATTTCGTAGTTAAGCGTGGTAGATATCAGAATGATATGATGTATGGTAATGGTAACAAACTGATCAAGATAGGATATCCTGCTATCATTGCGTGGTCTATCGGAGTGGTGTTATATTTTCTGCTTTCTCAACTTTCGCCGATATATGTATCACAGATACCAATAGTAGGTTCCACAATTCCAAGTTTGACGGTCTCCTCGCTACTGTACCTGCTAATTACTAAACTTCTTAAGTTTAAGGTTGCCAAAAGTGCAATATAATATTTTATTTCATTCAGATATTTTACGTCTTACATATGCATTCCTTAAATCTAACTTTCTATAATATTAGTTAGTTGTCTCCATGTAATGTACACAAGAATTTTTTTGATGAAAATTGTCAGGATTGTAAATTAGAATATGCTGAATTAAAAGGATTCAATCAGCCCAAGACTCAAGATGAGGAGAGACTGCAAAAGATAATAAATAAATCAAGAAGTAAAAAACTGTATAAAGAATTTTCTGAAGAGAGAGCAAAAAAACTTTATGAAGAGTTATTGATTCAATTTTTGAGAACAAAATCAATCAATGAAATTGAGGCCGCAAAAAGAGCAAGGCAAATTATTAGAAGGCAGTGTGCAATTAGAGGGATTGAAGTTTGGGATTGGTTAAAAACAAAATAAAAGTATTAATGTGATGATATAAAACTCCTAGAGTAAGTGTAATTCCTTTATTTTGCATCAATGAGTAATAGTAAGTGTTTACCAATGGATCAAATGATTAATGACATTCATAGCAAATATTTTAATTGTTTACTAGTTAATTTATCTTAATATCACATGGCATTAGAAACGATCATAGATGAATTAGCTGAAATAGCTTATCAAGGGGTCTTCTACATTTTGATGGGTTCATTTGGATTCTTGAGTGTTATCATTGTAAATGGAATAATCAGATCCAGCCGTAAACGCAAAAGAAATATGAATATATCATAATGATATGCTTATCGATGATATTAGACTTAACCAGAGAAGTAAGGAATGACATGAAAGTCTTTCCAGATTCGCCATTACCCAAATTTATTACTTGGACTAAAATAGACGTGCATAATTACGATTCAGAGGTGATCTTTATGAGTACTCACACAGGCACTCACATGGATGCTCCATCCCATTTCGCAAGCGATGTCTCATCGATCGACAAAATATCAGTTAACAGATTCATTTCTAGCGCAATTCTAATAAAGATAAAGAAAGGATCAAGTCAAGTAATTACTGCAGATGAAATAGAAGCATCAGATGTCAAAATCATGGATGGAGATACCATTGTATTTTCCACTTTGTGGGAGAACGAAGTGGATAAGGATTATTTTTTTAGTGACAGTCCTGGCCTTTCAGAGGATGCCGCGAAGTATCTGATTAATAAGAAAGTAAATGCGGTATGTATAGATTCACCCAGTATTGATAGAGGATCGGATAATAATTTTCCCGTACACAAAATGTTATTATCTAGGGAAATATTGGTTGTGGAGAACTTGTGTAACTTGAGTAAATTAAACACCCAATATTTTACATTAATAATGACACCACTGAAATTATCTGGAGCATCTGGGTCCCCCATAAGAGCCATTGCTATTGATAAGAATTTTTCAGAGCAATGAAAAATAAAGTATTATGATAACCAATATCTCAGATTAGGCGATTAGGAGAGTGTTGAATACCTTAATTACATCGAGTTTTAATACTCCCTAAAACTATAGTGTAGTAGTATGCCGACAGCTTATGTTTTAATAAATTGTGATCTTGGTTCTGAGGAGGAAATATTACAGGAAATTAAGAAGCTCCCTGGAGTAAGTGAAGTAAGTGGAGTATATGGAGTATATGATATTATTGTAAAGATTTCTGCAGATACCATGGACAAGCTTAGAGAAACAATAACATGGCATGTCAGAAGAATAGATAAGGTTAGATCCACACTAACTATGATAGTTATCGAAGGTCAGGCAGGAAAGGATAAAAAGAATCAACCCAACATGTTTTGAATAATTTTAATATTTTGAACAAATGTAGATGCCTCATTTGGGGCATTGAAGAAATGCGGTGATGCTCTTACTGCTTTTTTCTTTCCACCTCCAACAATATCCCTCTCTGCAACAATTATTCCCTTGTCTTGCAGTCTAGATACCGTTATCTTTGGACTGACGGAACCTATGGCGAATGATACTATTGATGTTCTGAGCCTCTCATCTTCAGGTCCAAAGATCGAGATACCAGGAATCGTTCTTAGCTCCGCAATTATTTCATTTGCTACTTTCATATTCATTTTCCTTATTGTATTAACGCCCAAGCGCTGAATGTACTTTAAAGATGATATGAGACCAGCAATACCCACATAGTTTCTAAAACCTGTTTGAAATTTTTCTGGAGAATCAGTATAAACCAGGTTTTTTTCTTCGGTAATAATTGCAGATTCTCCTCCAATATAATTGGGAGTTAGCAACTGGGCTGATTCTTTTTTGCAATAAAAGATTCCAATACCCGGCGGGCCGCATGTCCACTTGAAACCAGGGAAAGCCAGAAAGTCACAGCCTATTTCTTTTACATCTACATTAATTGTACCTACTGACTGGGCAGCATCGATGGAGTAAAGCATGTTTTGCCTTTTTGCAATTTCGCCGACTTCTTCAACGGGCATTATTGCCCCATTGTTATAGAGAACATGACTTAGGGTTATCAGTTTTGTGTTCTTGTTTTTTGCAATTTTATCAATCTTGTCGAGATCGAAGAATCCTTTATCGTTAATCTTAATTTCCTCCAGTTTTACACCATGCTTTTTGGAAATATTCAACCAAGGAAAGTAATTAGCATAATGTTCATGAAGACCGCCCCGTGCAATAATTGTGTCTGATTTTTTCCACTCAAGACCTGATGCTACGTAATTTAATCCCTCAGTCGTACTTTGTGTGAAGATTATTTCTTCGGGCTCGCAATTTATTAGTTGACTTAGAATTATTCGAAGCTCTTTCATAAGGGATGTAATATATTCCTGAACAGAGGTCGAGTCAGGTCCTTCTTCTGAGCATCTTACCAGAAAATCAGTAATTGATTTTATTGTGGATAACGGCATTGGAGCAAATGAACCACAGTTCATATAGATTTTTTTTTTCGTAACTGGAAAATCCATTCGTATTAAATCAATATCATTTTCCTTAGATTCATCAAAATCCATTATAACCCCTTTTAATAATTTATTATAATAAAAATCATGATTTCTGAAATATTGGATAATAGTGGATTTAACACTTTAATTTATGATGATGCTTTCGCAAAAATATGTCTAATTGCATCTATCATATCGGAATTTCAGAATCAACATCATAATGACAATCACAGTAAGATAGTTTACTTGGACCTTGATGCGGCATTTACTTCTTACGTTAAAGCTGGATTGATTCCTTCTATAGAAATACAAAAAATGGATGATCATATTTACCAGTCCACATCTAGCTCTTTGAAAATATATCTCCCATCTGAAGATATCTTTGATACTATCATAGTTGATATAATAAAATCAATGAATGAATGTTCCCTAATTATTTTTGATTCTATAAATTCATTTTACAATATTTTTTTTAATAAGGAAATACCTAGCTCGAACAATAGACTAAAAAGTGGCAATTTAAACCAATTACTTTACTTTGTCCTTATGATGATTTTAAAACATACATCACATTTCAATATCCCATTTCTTGTAACGAGTATGATTCGCTATAAGAGAAAGGAAGTGGTAACGAGTAATAGGCTTCTTAGCAAAAAAAGTTCCTTGAATTTTTATGTTAAAATTAGAAATCTTAATGATCTTTCAATTAGAATTCTTGGACATCCAAAAACAAATCAAAAAAATTTCTTAATAAAAGATAAAGTTCTAAGATGGACTTAACCAGCTATTTTAATCTTAACTATGTTGAAACCAACAATTAATGCAATAGTGAGAACAGTAAATCCTCCACTTAAAAATCCCCATTGACTCTTTGATGATGCTGCTTTCCCTGAATTATAAAGCAAATATGCCCCAAACATCCCCATAAATAGTATGACAACTATTACAATAGTCTCTCCTATAGTCTGTATTGATCTTGATGGAATAATAAATTCACTAGACCGCCCGCCTTCTATAATAGAATTTACCAGTCCTGAAGCAAATGCAAAAAATGCAACCAGATAAAGAACGGTAGCAATTGTGATATATTTTGAAGTGGTAGTGAGCATCCAGTTTTTAGTATAATGAATAATAATTAAATTTATCGACTATTTAGATAAGCATTAATATTGACCCCATAGCTGAAGTGATGATTACTTATGTGTCATTAATCAAGCAATTTTACCAAAGCAGAAAAGAATGCAAACTCTGAAAACAAACTACCAGAACAGTTACTGGTTAATTTTGTAATATTCTAAGTTTGATTCCTAACACAACTTCTTTCGAAGCATGAGCCAAGTGATAGACTATACCTTGAACAAAATGAGCTTTATCGTGGCTTAATCTACTCATTGTATTTAGGTTCGTGTTAAAGTTGATATTTCTGTTCACTAAATTGTAAAACTTCTTATTTTCAAAAAATTTCCTCAAACTTTTTTGCTTTACTTTAATTGTTTAAATAGATGGTAATTAAGTTTAACAAACGATATTTTTATTGACATTCATTTGTCTTTATTTTGTATTTCTACTAGATTTCTCGGAAATGTTGTTTGTATTCTCTAAAATATTATTCTTATTTACTTATCCTCTTCTGTATTGACTGTGATTATATTGTCTACCATAGTGGTATCGAGCTCTATTAACCCCTCTACTAAAGCCGAATCTTCTACTTTGACCATTATAGCCAAAGGATCTTTGCCTATTAAGTCTGTTTCTACCGACATATAATGTGGGAACTTCAATTCCTATTTCGTCGTTCAGTCGCTTAATTGGTAGTTCTGTACGTTTTAAAATCCTCGAAAAATCTTCATATCTACTACTAGAAACTAATGAAATTGCTTTACCACTTCCGCCTGCTCTTGCAGTTCTACCGATTCTATGGAAATATATCAGTGGATCTTCAGGTATATCATAATTGATAATATTCCCAACAGCTGGTACATCTATTCCCCTTGCAGCTATATCAGTTGCCACAAGTATATCTTCACTTCCATTTTTGAATTTATGCATTGAATAGTCTCTCTGTCTTTGAGATAAATCTCCATGAATAGTAATTACTCGAAATCCTTGTTTATTTAATTCATCGGCTATCCTCTGAGTTCTTTGTTTTGTAGCAACAAAAACAATAGTTTGTTGCCCTGCTTCTCTATTTTTAATAAAATTACAAAGATGTTTAAATTTTTCTCGTTCTTCCACAATTAGATAAGATTGATCGATAGTTTCTAAACTAATTTCAGCCTCATTAAGTCTAATTTGTTGTGGGTCTTTCATATATTCACGAGATAATCTTAAAATTTCCACAGGCATCGTCGCAGAAAATAGACATGTCTGTCTTCTTTCATTTACATAAAAGAGAATGAATTTTATATCATCTATAAATCCCATATCAAGCATTCTATCGGCTTCATCTAGGATTACATAATTTACATCTTCCAGTTGAATCGTACCTTGCTTTAAATGATCTATTAGTCTGCCTGGCGTTGCAACGATGATTTGTACTCCTCTTCTTAGTTGTTCTTTTTGTATGTTAATGCTCTGTCCTCCGTAAATAGCCAGGCTCCTTATTCCCATATATTTTGAGAATTTTTTAATTTCAGTTGTGACTTGCATAGCCAATTCTCTTGTTGGAACAATAATTAGAGCTTGAATCGGCCCCTTTGATTTAACTCTACTTATTAGTGGAAGAGAAAAAGCAGCCGTCTTTCCTGTGCCTGTGTGTGCCTGTCCTATCACATCTTTACCTTTCAAAATAAGTGGTATACAAAGTTCTTGAATAGGAAAAGGTTTTTCCATTCCTACTTCTTTAACCGCCTTAACTATAGACATATTTAGACCTAATTCTTCAAATGAAACCATTTTTAATTCACATTTTGTTTTGTTTTTGACAAAAGTTACGGAAGATCTGGAAAGGTTTTCTTGAGTTTCACTTAACTTACCTGCCGCACCTTTAGTTAAGTTAGTGAGCTTTTATCGGAGATATAAGTGTGATGATACAAGAGTTTGGTCGAATAATATTGAAAATCGTATCTCAATTGTCTATTTTACCTCACTACTAGGTTTTGATTGAACTCGTTTAGACTTGATAATTTAAATTCTACACAAGTGATAATAAAAAATATGATGGAAGATCAGGATCAAAATCAAGATCTGCGGGAGAAAAAACTACGCGGTTCTGGTGGATATGTGCTTGCCCATATTACGGATGAAGAGCAGAAAAAAGGCAATTTAGGAGGGCCAGAGTTATTTCTGGCAGGCATAGGAAGGCTTCCTTCTGACAGATTTATCAAGTACCATTGCAACAAATGTGATAAGGACTATGAAGGATCACCGAACATTAATTTTGAAAACCCGAATGAAGATCTTGGTGAAGGTGTGACACTGTATGAGAAAGGCGAATACAAATGTAATACTTGCAAGAGTATAATTGCACAATATAGAAAATTTGATGCTCCAGAAGAATTACAACAAGGACAAGAAGCTAAATCACCGAAATTATCAAATACCACTCAAGTATCAGATGCAAAAGATACTGCTAAAAGTTCCAAAACGACTGTCAATCCACCATCATCTCCGGTTATACAAAATGACTTTATCTCGATTCAATCTCTTGTTGGAATGCCTGCATATGACTGGGGTGCTATGTTGATTGGTAATGTTCAGGAAATTGGCCTTAAAAGAACTTCTAAAGGCAAAATGGAGATAAATCTGAAGATCCCTAAAAAGAGCAACAATCAAAATGTTGAAGTTGCTTGGAAAAATATTTCTAAAATTGGTGATATAATTTTGCTTGAAAATTCAGAACCTTCAGAATCAAATCAATTGGGTAAATGTTCTTATTGTAGTTATCAAAATGAAAGCGATGCAGTATTTTGTGCTGAATGTGGTAAGAAGATTACCAATGAATAGTTAGAGTTGGAATAGAAAAATAAAAAAGATATTAATGTATTAGTTATTTACGCAAGGCCGATTCTTACATCAACTGCACAGGCTCCTTTCCCCTCTTCCAGTACTAATAGTGGATTCATATCAAATTCTGTAATTTCAGGAAAATCTGTAACCAATTGAGATAGTCGCAGGAGACACTCTACTAATACCTTTAAATCTGATGGCGGCTGTCCCCTTATACCTTTCAATATCTTGTACGTTTTGATTGACTCTACCATCTTCATTGCTTCTTGTTCATCAATAGGGGCTAATCTGAATACCACATCTTTGAGAGCTTCAACATAAATTCCACCTAGACCAAACATGATTAAAGGACCAAAGAGCTTGTCGTGTTTTGCACCAAGAATTGTTTCTCTGGCAGATTCTATCATCTGTTGCACAAGTACTCCCTTAATTTTTGCGTCTTTCTTGTAATTCTTTGCATTGGCAATTATTCCATTAAAAGAGGATGAAACTTGTTGCTTATTTTTGAGACCGACTTTTACTCCTCCAGCATCTGATTTGTGGATTATGTCTTGCGACACAATTTTCATAACCACAGGATAACCAATTTCTTCAGCGCTCTTTACACATTCTTCTTCATTTGTACTGAGGTAACTTTTTGGTCTTGGAAATCCATATGCGTTCAGTACATTGTAACCCTCTTCTTCCAAAAGATGCTTTCTTCCATCCTTCCTTACATTATCGAAAATTTGTTTGACTTTTTCCTTATCTACATTAAATTTCTTAATTTCTGTTTCCTTTTGTGTACTCCAATTAGAAAAATCGTACATTGCTTTTAGTGTCCTTATTGCTGGTTCTGCATATGGAAAGTGTGGAATGCCTCCATCGGAAAGGATTTGTTTATTTTCTGTTCCTTCTGCAAGACCCATAAGCGCTGCAAGAGAGGTTTTTCCAGAATTAGCAGTAGTCTTGACTATAGTTCTTGCAAGATCATTATAATCCAGAGTAGCTGACGGGGTACACATTGTAACTATCGATCCTACATTAGGATTTGAGACCACTTCATTCAGGACCCTTTCAAATCGATTAAAATCCGCATCTCCTACAATATCAACTGGATTCCTTGCAGAGCCGTGCGCAGGTATAGCTTTTGCAATTATTTCTCTTGACGAGCTTATATCCGCTAATTTCATTCCATATTTTGAGCATGCGTCTGTGGATATAATGGCAGGTCCGCCTGCATTTGATACAATTACGGTACCATTGTCATTTTTAGGAATTGGCTGCTTTGAAAACGCAGTGGCCAGATCAAAAAGTTCCTGCATTGTATCAACTCTAATTACACCACTCTGCAAAAAGAGTGCATCATAGACTTCGTCAGCCCCCATCAAAGCACCTGTGTGAGACATTGCTGCCTTTGCACCCTCTGGTGTTCTTCCAGCCTTTATGACAACTATTGGTTTCTTGTATTGTTTGGTTGTTTTCCTGCCAATTTCCATAAATCTTCTACCATCATGAATATCTTCAAGGTACATTATGATCACTGAAGTCTCAGGATCATGACACAATAATTCCAATACATCATTTTCGTCAACATCTATTTTGTTTCCCATACTAATTACTTTTGAGAAACCTATTCCCTGTGCCATAGCATCTTCGACAGTAGCAGCACAAATTGCTCCACTTTGTGACACAAGAGCAATATTTCCATATTTTGGGGTAATTTTCAGGAACGTAGAATTCATAATGTTCTGTTTTGATAAACTCATTATACCCAAACAATTTGGACCGATGACTCTAGTACCATATTTCTTACAAATGGCTGCAACTTCCCTTTCAAGAATGGCGCCTTGTTCATCAACTTCTTTGAATCCTGCTGAAACAATAATGGAACCTTGAATTTTTTTCATTCCCACTTCTTCCATCACCTTGGGGACAATCTTGTTTGGAGTGGCCACAACGGCAAGATCTATATCCTCTGGTATGTCAAGGACACTTTTGTATGCCTTGATTCCAGATACATACTCATTAGTAGGGCTAACCGGATAGATTTTCCCTTTATACCCATTTTTGATATTGCTAAAAATCGCCCTACCTATTCCTGGTTTTTCGGAGGCGCCTATTATTGCAATAGATCTGGGTGAGAGAAATACACTGTTGTTGGATGTCTCACCTTGCAAATTCATACAAAAATAATTTTGTCTACATAGTTATAAATGCAGTGATATTGTATAATCCCACTATCATAACTATATGACCGACCATAAATTGTGACAGGAATTTTTTAGTGGTTCAGATCATGAAAATCAAGAAACATTAAGGATCTCTCGATTATTTCTATTATTTACTTTTCTATATATTAGTAAGAAAAGCAATACGCTATTAAAGATATAGTAACGAAATAGGATCTTCCTGTCAGTAATCCAGTTTGTCGTATCACACTAATCATGCATAATTCCTTATCAACAATTCTTTATGTCCTACCCGTTTAGAGCCAACTGTGTTGATAGATCTGTTCACAATTGCTACTTCGGTAAGGTGAGAAAAGTCTGAATAAAGCCTTCTAATTTCTTCAGTATTTGAGTTACTAAGTAATAGTTTACATCCTCTTCTTGTCAATTCTTTAAATATTATTGCAAGTTCTTTTTGATCCTCCAAAGTAAAACCATTATCGGTATAACTAGTAAAATTTGCAGTATTACTGATTGGATGGAATGGAGGATCTAGGTACACGAAATCATCTTTATCGGCTTTTTTAACGAGTATTTTCTTATAGTCAATAACTCCCAAATATGATCCAGACTGCCTTAATAAAATGCTCATTTTCCGCAAATTAGCGGTATCACAGATTAGTGGATTTTTGTATCTTCCTATTGGAACATTAAATAAACCGTTCTTATTTACACGATATAGCCCGTTGTAACATGTTTTATTTAGTGCTATGAATCGAGCAGCGTTCTCTATTTTATTAAGTACTTTTGTTGTATCTCGTAGTTGGTAGTAATATCTTTTTGGAGACTTATTGTATTCAGTTTGATGGTATTTTAGAGCTGTAATAAGTTCTTCTACATGGTTTCGTATAATCTTATAAGCGTTAATTAAATCCATATTGATGTCGGAAAGGAATACGTTACTATTATAGGAAGCGATATGAAAGAATACAGCTCCTCCACCAAGGAAAGGTTCAAAATATCTGGCAAATCTTGATGGCATGAGCCGAATTATTTGAGGCATTAATTGGCTCTTTCCTCCTGCCCATTTTACAAAAGGATGGCACCCGGATGGTTGATTAAGTCCACAGTTTTCCCATTCTCCAGATTTCATAAACTGACCTCCCGATCTTTAACTGTAAAGTACTTTACATATAAGCATTATAAAATCTCAAATATTTAATCAGCTCAATTGTTTAACTAATTTTTTGGAAGGTTTAGTTGTTTTGCTTATGTTAACCCTATTTCGTGCTTTGGTCAGTTGAATATCGCATTTTATGCATATTTTCCCAATTCTTGTACTTATCATTTTATCAGTTATAGATAGCTGATGACACATCGCACAAGCTGTTAATGATTTATACAGATTCAATTCAATATAACTTAATTTTATAATACAACTTACGCTATTTATCTGTAAAAAATAATTCTTCTTTATAATAGTTAAACATCATTATACCGATTTCATACATTTAGTATAAATGGACAACCAACATATTATGACTAATATTTACACTCCTAATATTTCTAATACTTCCATTCATTTGATAAATCGTTCCACCAAGATCGATACTGCTTGGCCTCCTTGCCAATTTCTTCTTTTATTCTAAATTCAATTTAATAGAACATATTCTCCATGGCGTCAGTTCCTCCATCAGCATAAAGTTCTTTACCAATCATAGATACTTTTTGTTTTTGGCTTCAAAATCTAAGGCATCAGGATTCTGTATACAGTAGGTTAGAATATCATACAGCCCTTCTTCTAGATATGCATCCATCTTTATTCCCTTGTCATTCAAATTATTATATGATCTTGATATAAATTCTAGCATTTTGGATCAATTCGCATTTACAATCCTTAGAGTATATTCATATTCCTAGCTCACAATATATCAGAATTACGGGTCCACCAAAGATTTATGATTCCTCTTTGATAATTTATTAACGTGTGATTTGATGAAATATTGAATGAACCACAAGTTCTATATTTGACAACGGTGGGCTGGAAAACGGGCAGACAGCATAGAATAGAAATATGGTATGTAAAGCATAATAGAAAATATTACGTAATATCAGAACTCGGAGAAAGCGCACATTGGGTTCGAAACATTATATATAGTCCGAGAATTTCATTCAGCGTTAACGCTTTGAATTTTATTGGTGACGCTCGAATAGTCCGTCCAATGAAGGAAAGTCAATTAGCTGCAGCTGTTTCAGAGTTAATGAAATTGAAATATAAGTGGGACCAAGGACTGATTGTAGAACTCAAGCCATTAAATTTTGGTGATGAGCAGCTTCATTCATTAGGAATTGATCTGATGTCAGTGAACATTTAACATAAAATAGTCTGTTTTAATAAACTGGTCATGTTACTTGTTCTAATATCCATTCCTTAAATTTACTTATTGCAAATTCTTCTGATTGTTTTATGAATGCGGCATCCTTCAGATTCCATTGATCTTCTGGAATAGAATTAAAAAATTCTTGCATAAACAAAGTAAATCTAAAACGCAGGTTTCTTGGATTTTCACATAGATCATAGCGCCTTAGAATATTTGCAATTTTTCCAAACGAGGCATCATAGTCTCTTTTGAATGGTGTTATTTTCAAAGTCTCATATAAAATTGAAGTTATGGAGTCCAGGTCTTTCTTAATTGTGATCAATGCCTGCATAATACCATGATTGATAATACTTTATGGTTTGTCTTCAAAATATATTGTGAAAGGGATCTTTACACTTACAAGCTAACAAAATGAGAATAGATTAAGTTATGTGCCCTTAAAGATATAGGCTAAAGAAGGCATGCCTGAAAAAGCTGCTTATGTAATAACTCCCAAAAATGTTCTCGTAAATCTTTTCTTGCCTATTTCGAATGCCTTTTCACCTTTGGGTGAAAGCCTATAGGTTATAGTTTTACCTTCTTTTTCTTCACTCAGAAAACCTAAATCTTTAAGACTCCTAAGAGCAGGATAAATTGTTCCTGGACTTGGTTTTTCCCCTCTTCTTTTTGCGAGTTCATTAGCTATCTCTTGACCATGCATTGGTTTTTTTGAGAGTAAGAAGAGGATCAGAAACCCCAATAGTCCTCTCATATCGCAACATTCAGCGTCGAGCCCTCGCATATACGTTATATTGGATGTCCGATATATATAAATACATCCTTTTGCTATATATCGTATGACCGATAATGGAACATACGGAGGTGATTGAATGGGATACGGATGCTGTGGGATAGGAGTTGACCGAGTAAGAAACTTTCTAACCAAGGAAGAAAGGATTTCTTTGTTAAAGGAATACAGTGATGGTCTTGAGAAGGAGGTTCAAGGAATAAAGGAGAGGATTAAGGAATTGGAAGAAAAGTAATCTTTTCTTTCTTTCTTTCTTTCTTTTCTTCACTAACAAGTTGGTACTTTTTTTGCCATCTATATTTACCACAAAAAGCTTGTTTGAATAGAGTTGAACAAATTGCTGGATTTCATTATTTAATTTTATTTCTACAGTTTAACAAAATTTGGGTAAAGGGCGGGCATGGGATTTGAACGTGTTAGCTGTTCTTGGGCTTTTATTAATATTAGTCTGAGTCAGCGGCTAATTTCTATCATTTTTTGTAAAACTCATCCTTGGCATTTTTTTCAGTTTCATTGACACCCCATAAAAACTCTACATAATGTTGTGCAAAAATAGTTACAAGAAATTTAAACAGGTCTTCTGTTTTTTTAAATCCATATTTTTCCTTCAGTTTGTTGATATTTTCCTCATCCTTTGAACTTAATTTCATATGAATTTCGCTCATTTTTTACTCTCCTATTAGGTTATTTACTTTTAATAATCCTTGCTGATAGCTTTTGATTTGGAGGAATATTACTGACTGTCGATACGGAACTCACTGTCGAAATCAAAGACAATAATGTGTTCAAAACTCGTAGCCAATATTCCGTAGAAATTTTTTTCTTTGATTGCATCTTGCCTGCAGTTGTGATTGCAGTGTTACCAACCCGGATATAACCTACCTTGTCACTTTCATCTTGAATGATTTGCAGCATTTACTATCAGATCCACGTTTCTTTCTGTGATATCTCGGCTAACTGGTCTGAGTTTTTTTCTATTGTCAAATAAAATTTCACTTATTAACAATATTTCACTACCTTTAACAACCACGAACTCGGTATACATACACTCGATAGAAAAAAGCTTTCCGATGTACATTAGAGTTTCAAGCAACCTGCTACTTACTTGAATAACCTTCATCAAGTAGCTGATGATGCAATTGATGATACTAGAATCAAGAATAAAGAATCCCTAACATTCATTTTTTTGGAAATAAATTAAGCCATTTTAATTCATTAATTAAAGGGTTTTGATAGAAGGACTTGAAATCTTTAATATGTTAAAAAGAAATAAGTACGTATGGATGCTTTTGAATCTGTAGCGACCAAACTTGATATAAGAGAATTCAGCTCAAAAGAAGTCCCACGTGAAATAAAATCAAAGGTACTCGAAGCAGCCAGATTAACAGGAACTGGCCTTAACAAACAACATTGGCGTTTTATACTAGTCGAAAATAAAGAGAATTTGAAGAAGCTTGCAAAGGACAGCACTAGTGGAAATTGGGTTGCAAAATGTAATTTTGCGATAATAATTCTGACAAATCCAAAATATCATTTTCATTTGATTGACGCAGGGAGGGTATTACAGAACATGCAGTTGACAGCATGGAATTATGCAGTAGGTTCGGGAATATTTACAGGAATAGACGACGATAAATTCAGGAAGGATTTTGGAATTCCACAAGAATTGAATGTCTCTGCTGTAATTGGATTTGGTTATCCAATAAAAAAATTGACAGGTAAGAGAAAGGATCGCCTACCTTTAAATGTCCTTGTTCATAATGAAAAATATAGTATTTCGAATACATCATAACAATACCTTACATAAAGATGACAACAGCACGTACAAAATCTGATAAATGTGCTGTATGTAGTCATTCCAGAGAATTTCATATTTCTGACAAGCATGGACAAAGCTATTGTTTGAAGTGTACCTGTAATGGATTCAGAATGAAATAATTTGCTAGCTACTTGCATATTCTAATAAACTCTTTTGTTTAGCCTTAGGGTATCGCTCTCCATCCGTCTTCAAAAGAATATTCTTCATATGTTCCAGCCTATCAGAAAATGGCAAGTCATATAGCAAAAATAAGTGATAAAAAGCTTTAAAGATAGTTAGCCAAGCAAGTAGAAGCCAATAACAGTAAACAAATATGAGATAGAACCATGTCGAATTATTTATGAGAGCGGGTACATTCTCCTGTAAACAATGTAAAATAAAATTTCAATTAATAGGAATTTCTACCATAAAAAATCCAAGTTACTGTCCATACTGTGGTAACGATTCCATAGAAAAAGTTAATATAATTTTTGGATAGAGGTCGTTACTGAGGGGACTTACAATTTAGTTTGAAGATAGGTGTTAAACTATATTGGAGTAACTATCGTTCCCAGCTAGCGAGTACTTGGCGTTTTTCCTAACGCTTTCGACAGAATCATTAGTACTTAGTCCAAGTTTGTCAAAAATTTGGCGAGCTTCGCTGGTATCGGGGATATTCTTTATTCTGAAATATTCAGTGTCATAAAATATAGCATAAAGACCTGCAGCACCGGCAATTATTGGTTTAATTCTTAATGATGCACATTCATCTACTATTTTCCTCAGAGCGAGTATTCCTTGCCTTTGCTTCTTCCTGTTGAGTACTAATCTGCCAAAGTCTATGAATCTTGTATCATCAGTTTCTTTTTCATGTAAAACATCTTTCATTAGATTTAGTTTTTCAATCAACGGCTTGCCTGGAAGCTTGATTGCCCGAGTACAGTCACAGGCCTCACATTCCATAGTGCATTTATCTCTAAATCGTGTATCCTTTACTTCAACAATAGAATCAAAGTACTTCTTCAATATCGGCAACTCCATTGCCATCGGATAAAGACCTCCTTCCAGACAGTAACAAACTTCTACAAAATGAACCATATCAGTGTCGTCTATTCTTGCTCCCCTCAGAGCGGACTGCACTCCTTGATAGAATACTTGTCCTCTTGCTAAATTACCTGACTTGATACTATTGGCTAAGCTTGCCCTTGATTCTGCGTTTAACTTGCATTTGATATAGTACCTGATTTATGCAAATATGTTGTTTATTTCAACTTCTAATAAAGATTTAGCTCTTCTAACTCAGTCTACAGTAATATAAAATCTGGACTCAGTTTTGTAACAATATGCTGTCTAAATTTTTCTTCCTACAGTCACGACAAAAGCTGCTTGCTTTTGTATCAATGTCAAACAATGATGTGCTGAAATGCATAACACATCGTGATTTGTTACAATGACCAAATCCAAAAACATGTCCCAATTCATGTATACCTTCTTTAACCAACCTTTCATAGAATAATGACTGATTTGGCTTTAAACCATAGAATTCTTGCCTTAGCCTAGGAAGGTATACCGCAGCCACTCTTCCGTCATAAAATGCTTCTCCAAACACAAAATCAAATCCAGTTGAATATGCGTCTATATCAAAGATGGCGAGTATCTTTGTTCCTTTATCGTGCTTCGATTTATTGAGCCACTCTAGTAACTTAAACGAATTCCATTGATTTCTACGTTTATTGATTAAAGATTGACAGTCGGAGACTGTATTTAGCTCCCCGCGTACATTTAAGGTTAATTTGATATCTTTAAATTCTTTTGAAATATCATTGCCTATGTTATGAAGAATATCATAACCAAGGTCTGCATGTATAGGCCATAGGATTAAGTGCACTGGCCCATGGTAACAAATCGTCCAGTCATAAACCATTCGTTTTATTTCCTACTATTTTGGAAGTCCATTTAGATCTGTTTAAGGCAATGTGAATTGTTAATGAAACCAAACAAATTATACCTCTGATGAGATAACTCTCAACAAAGTCAATTGTTTTGACATCAAAATCGACATAACTCAAGCCGAACATCCTATTAATGTGGGTATTAAAATTATTGTGCAATAAATACAATTATAGTTTGTTTACTAATTTACAAAACTCAAGTAAAATCGGGATTGAAACCCATATTACCTTGCAGAGATCTTAAGTTGAGAAAATAGCTGTATAATCTAGATTACAACCAAAGTTATTCATATACGCGACTACGATGTTTTTAGTTAAAATAAAAATGATTTAGTAAGCCATCTAGATAAGATTCTCCTAGTACATTCTATCCGAGATGTTATATAGTAAATCTCAGCAATATTGTTTGCTTAAACACGAGCAACTGGTGGAGTTATTGGTTGTGTCTTGTTCATCACTCAATCAAATAATTCCCACCATCAGTTGCTGAATAAGTCTTGATGGTTCTTTTTAAGAGCTAAAAGTCGCAAAATTTTCAGATGATACAAGTTAGTTTCAACCAATCTGATTAGATGTCAACATCTCAGTATTTCTAGCACTTTTCCAAACTCAATTGGCATAAATTTTGAGACAGCAATTTTGGATAAACTTTACGTTTTTGATAAATAGTCTTTACAATTACAACTCTTAGCTTTTGAACTTTTACTATTTTGGGACAAAACCCTAAGATAAGCGCGGGGAGTGGGATTCGAACCCACGAGTTCTTGCGAACATGGGATTAGCAATCCCACGCCCTACCAGGCTAGGCGACCCCCGCTTAGGTGATGATTTAGATTTTTTGCTATTATATTAATTATGTAGATGTTTCCATATATTCAATAGATTTTACGAACTCATCACAAATTTTTCATTCTTCTGCTAAAAAGATTATAAAATAGTTATAGTTTGTAATTATATTATCTTTGAATCTGAGGGAATCCAATGAAATTTTTAGGCGTGCTATAATAAAAACATATTTTGAGGTAGAATTACTCAAAATAGATTATCATAAATCTAATGTTAGACACCCCCTCATAAAGGATGAAGGATTCACTGTAGAAGACAAGCTGCACCTATATTTTGATATTATAACAGGTAATGATTATCCTGATGGGGACGAGTGGTTTGGTGTTGAATATCTTTTTCCTCATAATATTAAATTACCAGATAATCTAATAGGTCCTGATTATTTTACAACAATATATGTCGCAGATGCCAAACATTTTTGGAAGCATAAGGAGTTAGTACGATTCAAATATGGGAAAACAAAGAAGCTTGTAGAATCTTTGGACTTTATTAATAAGAAATACAGGGAATTAAGCAAGAGCTTGCATGATTCATCAATTATTGATCAAGTTACAAAATGATCTAACGTAAAGATATTTTGAAGTCTATTTGAGGTTGAGTTTGTGAAAGTAAGTAAAAACAACTATGACGATTGTTTTGATATACGAATCCTTACTATCCCATTAAGATAAGTTATTTGATCAATGTTTATCTTTTCATCTTGGATATCAGATATTCTAACGTTTATATCATATTTTCTTGAGCCGCTCGTAAATATCCTTACGCTCTGAGTGTTCGGATCATAATTAGCCTGTATCTCTGATTGATCTACTAGTCCGGGCATTTCTGTAATAATTTCATAAAAATTAGAGCCCTTTATGACTTCTGGTTGTGTATGGATACTCATGTCTGGGATATTAGTCACATTGTGACGATCCCTACTTGGATATCGTATTTGGGGTGTTACTATTCCATATCTAGGTATTACGTTTTTCAATACGTATCCAGTTAACATCCCTGCAAGAAAACCACCAATATGTGCAGCATAGGCCACTCCACCAGTTTGGTCTATGAAACCCAAAATTACTTGCATTATAAACCAGAATGGGATGTACCATATGGCTGGTATTCTTACTGTTGTAATAAAAAATGCAGCAATTATCGTAAATATTTTAGCTCTAGGAAACAGTACCAAATATGCTCCCAACACGCCCGAAATTGCTCCCGATGCACCAATTGCAGGAATTTCTCCACCGCCTATAGCTACTGCAACGAAACTATGTGCGTATGCTGCAGCAATCCCCCATCCAATATATGCGAGAACATATTTTATACGACCAAACTTGTCTTCAATATTATCACCAAAAACAAAGAGAAATAACATATTGCCTATAAGATGAGCTATTCCGCCATGAAGAAACATTGAAGTTATTACCGAAGATATATCCCCTGCAAGTACTTTGGATGGGATAGCACCGTAATTTTCTAACATTGCATTTGTTGCTGCTGTATTTTGAAAATATCCTGTAACAATTACTTCTACTACAAAGATTATTACATTTATGCCAATTAGCGAATAATTTACGTACGGTCTGCCGTGTATTCTCTGATTGTCATCATGAATTGGAAACATGTTTATCCTATCAATATGGATTTCATGTACCAAAAGGATTGAACTTTGGCATGTCACCACCTTTTTCGGTGTGGGCTTTTCTGATATGTCTCTTTAACCGTTCTTTGTCCTCAAACTTCATATCACAATGTTTGCAAGATAGGAGCTTAGGTTCGTCATCAGTTTTGTCATGCTTGAACCATTTCATAAATGATTTACAGGATTATCCGCCTCATTAAAGTTATGGTAAATGGCATACATATTGAATTATTTGGCCCTGGATTTGTTCTGTTTTCTAGAATTTAATATCGGATAAGCAACATTACTTATCACTAGGTATGTAGGATAGGTTTTTAACACCCTTTGAAAAATTTAATTTTACATATTTAATGTCAGAAGTTGAGCAACTCATACAGTACAAATGGGGTGTAGCCCACATATTTAGCAGTTATAATAATACTCTAGTTCATATTACAGATATTAGCGGTGCTGAAACAATTGCCTTTAGTTCTGGTGGCAGACATGTAACAGCTGACAGATATGAATCGTCTCCATATGCAGCAATGAAATCTGCCGTTGCAGCAGCGGATATTGCAAAAACCAAAGGTATCAATGCTCTGCATATTAGAGTAAGAGCCGTTGGAGGAGTGGGACCCCGTATTCCCGGCCCTGGTGCTCAAGCTGCAATAAGGGCGCTTGCTAGATCTGGTTTTAGAATAGGCAGAATTGATGATGTAACTCCAATACCTCATGATACGACGAGAAAACCTGGTGGCCGTAGAGGAAGAAGAGTATAACCTCCTATAATATTACAAAATGATTGACGAATATTAAAGAACAAACATTATTTTGCAAAATGCATGAATCCTTTATTTATGACAAGTTTTTGAATCCCCTCTTTTTCATAGATAACATTTCCACTGCCTATTAATACCTCGCCTATATGAAATACCTTGATTTTGTGTTTTGTGGCCACTCTAGTCATTTTGTTAAAATTTGATTTGGGGACTGTTGCTATTGTTTCATATTCTTCTCCGCCAAAAAAAAGTAAATCCTCAATACTAATAGAATTCAAAGTAGCAAAATGACTTAATTCCTTTGGTGTTGGAATTTTATTAATTAGGAAGTCAACTTTATTACTTTTTTGGGCAAGCTCGTACAGTGAAGAAGATAGGCCGTCGCTAGAATCAATGGAGGCTGAAAAATATTTTGCAAGATGGAACCCAAATTCTACTTGTGGTTTTGGAAATGTTACCGATAATAAGGATTTTGATTTGAATTTCTTCTCAGCATTCAAATTAGATAGAATAATTTTTAATCCTGAAGAAGTATATCCAAATTTTCCGGATGTTACTATTAAATCTCCAGCCTTTGCACCATTTCTCCTTGGAATTTTATTATCTGGTAATGATGTAATACCCATCATATTACAATCAATTGTCAACTCATTAGATTCATTCGTATCTCCCCCCAAGATGCGTACTTTATACTCTTTTGATGCCAGTGAAAAACCAGTAGCAAGGGCAATTATGTCTTTTTTTGAATATCTTCTTGGTATTCCAATAGAAATAAGACAGGCATATGGTCTTATACCTTTGGCAGCAAAGTCACTTACGCATGCTACTATACTCTTTCTTGCTATCTGCCAAGGTTTCATAATCTTAGGAACGTCTGTGCCTTCAATTAACATATCACTCTTTAACACAAAGTTTATCCTAGTTGCTTTATTTGCTCTCGTTGTCACCTTATATTTAAGTGGTACGATTACTACATCGTCACCCTTTACCTTATTTAGTAAGGGATCGTCGAAATAAGAGATAAAGAGATCTATAATTTCTCTTTCATTTAATCTCTTCATATATAGATAGAACCTTTTCCTTAGTGTCTTTAAAAAGAGATAGTGCATTATTTGGAGTTGATTCTACTGAAATTCTAATAGCGTGTTCTGTATTAGAAGATCTAATTAGGATCCAAGAATTATCATCTATCAATATTTTGGTACCGTCAATTCTTACTATCTGGAAGGATTTTGCCTTAAATTTAGCTTCAATTTTATCAATTATTGGTTTCTGAAAATTTGATTCTATAGGGATTTTTGATCTAATTGTTGAGTAACTTGAAGCAATTTCTATACAATCGTTGTAGAGATCATCATTTAATGAGGATATAATTGCACCGGCTAATATGCCATCTCTACACATATTAAATTTTGGCATAATAAAACCTGCACTACTCCCCTCACCTCCTGCATCCGCATTTAACTTGAGCATTTCTTTTACTACATTTGCTTCTCCAACTTTTGAATAGTTCAGGGTCCCCCCATGATCTGCTATGATGGTTTTAATTGCATTACTAGTATCTACACTGACTACAAATTTTTTTGCTCCGTGATTTAATGTATTTGCAATACATAATAAGAGTGTAAGATCTGGTGAGAGTTTGTTTCCATTATTATCTACTACCACAAGCCTGTCTGCATCCATGTCAAAAGCAAACCCAAATTGCAGCTTTTTTGATAAAACAAGTTTCCTTAGTTCAAAAAGATCATCTGTTGTAGGATCAGGAGGTCTTGATGAAATACCTGCAATATCATTTATGGAGTAGAATTTTTGATTCAAAGTATTATATAATTTTGTAATAAATGAAGATATAGCTCCTCCTCCGGGATCTAATCCAATTGAATTTGTTTTTTTTCTATCATATCGTAGGTATCTATTGTTGCTTAGTAATTTACGAATATCAAATATATAATTTGAATTTACGTTGTATGATTTCCCATATCTTGTACTAGATACAATGTTTTCCTCTTGAATTGAATCAAGTTCCTCTTCGAATATTCCTCTTCCATTAATTACAAATTTTAAACCGTTCCATTCCATGGGATTATGGGAAGCTGTTACTATTATGGCGCTACCATACTTTATTGATTCATGAAATACAAATGGTGTGGGAGCGACACCTAAATCAAAAACATCGATTCCTTGTTCCATAATGGCTGCTGATACTGTCTGAAGAATTACATTACTTGAAGGTCTGGTATCTCTTGCGACCAAACATTTCTTCTCAGATTTACTAGAATTATTCATAATAAACGAAGCAAACAATTTGGAATAATTTATGATGATATGTAAATTAAGATCCTGACCAAAGATACCTCTAATTCCGGAGATTGAAATTTTCACTTTAAAAAACTTAAATTTTCAACTATTTAATCTTGTTTTATAAACAAATTGAGATAATTTCGATAGCCATATGTAGTAAATATTTCATCAAATTAGAAAATAGTTAAATTAGTTGTGTGATTGCAAATGTATCCATGAAATAGGCCTCTGTAGCTCAGCTGGTAGAGCGAAGGTTTCGTAAACCTTAGGTCGTGGGTTCGAGTCCCACCAGAGGCTCATTCATAATATGTCAATATTTTTAAAACTTTAGTATGATATTTTCTAGTTAGATATATTTGAGAATAGTAGTGGATAAAAGAGAAAAAAACAGTGGCATACCAGAATTGCTCAAGCAGTCAGGTGTATTTGTAGACTTTGCTACTTTGAAAGTTGGTGATTATATTGTTTTTAATAATGTAGCGATTGAAAGAAAAACTATACCCGATTTACTAAGCTCCTTTTATGATGGAAGATTATTTATTCAGTGTTCGCAGCTAGTAAAACATTTTTCCTCACCATTATTAATTGTTGAAGGGAACATCATAGATGATCTGAATTCTGAATCTGATAAATCCTTGCGTAGCTATGATCAAAAAATTCAACTAGTTTATGATTCACTAATCACTGTAGTTTTAGATTTCAAGATACCTTTAGTTCATACACCGAATATAGAACATACCACCAGTTTTCTCATAGCAATTGCAAATAAATTATCTAGAAAATATTCATATGGACCTCTTTTACGAAAGATTAGAAAACAGAGCTCTGAGCAAATACAGCAATTATCTGTTCTTACTTCATTGCCTGGAGTTGGCGGCATGTTTGCTGTAAAAATGCTGAAGGAATTTAACACGCCTAAGAGAGCATTAAATGCATCAGCAGCTGAATTGGCTAAAATTCCTGGATTTGGTACTGTACGTGCTCAAAGAATACGAAAAATATTAGATAATGCATATAATGATGTTGATGAAGAAAATCAAAAGACCTTACTAGAACATCTCAAGTAATTATTTCAAATATCCCTCATTCTTTAATTCGCTCAATATTCGCATTAGAGTATCATAGTCTATATTCATTTCATTAAGTATTGTTGAATGATCTATGTTCTTATTTTTCTGAATAAATCTCTTAATTTCTCCTTTGATTTTCTGATATTTTCTATCTTGAGCATTAATCAATTTATTATCAGTTACTAAACTGCCTTGAATTGATCAGCTCTGGTTAATTGAATTATTCACGCGCCTATATAGGAATAAAAGTATGGGAATTATTTGGTCAAAAAGAGTATTGGTAATAATCAATAGTAATCAATAAACTGCCTGTACGGCATCCTTTATTTCCTTTGATAACTCTCTATATCCATCCTTGTCTATGATGACAGCATTTATGTTATCACCAGTTCCAGAATTCCTTCTGATAGCTGCTGCAATTGCGTGTATAGCTATCTTGTAAGCTTCATTAACGCTGAGATCTTTTTTATACTCTGATTCTAAGTATCCATATGCAACAGGAGAACCGCTGCCAGTTGAAATAAATTTTTCACTGGTCATGGACCCGAACAAGTCAATGTTGTATATTTGTGGACCTTCGCCATTTTTATCAAGTCCTGCCATGATGATCTGTACGTAATAAGGATAGTATCTTTGATTGAACAGAACATTAGAACAAAGTCTTGCGGCAGATTTCACGGGAATTAATCTTTGTTTGTTTGATAATCTATACAAATTTGCATTATAACGCAAAAGATCAACCAAGTTTTGAGCATCGGCGACACCTCCAGCAATCGTCATACCTAAATGTTCATCTATCTTTTGGATTTTCATAACATTCCTATCTACGATAAAGAAACCAGCACTAGCTCTTGTGTCTGCAGCAAGAACAACTCCATCTTTGCATGTCAATGCACAGGTAGTCGTTCCTTTCTTTATATGATTCATAACATATTCTTCTTCGTAGTTCTTATTGTCATGCTGAAACATTAGAATTATTTTCTATGAATACTAGATTTAAGCATTGTCACTTGCTTACAACTGTTTTACTTCGAATAATAGCTGTTATAAGTAAATATGATTATATTCCGATTTAACTAACAATATCATAATAATGCAAAAGACCCTCTTTGACAAGATTTGGGATAGTCATGTAGTCGTAGATAATAGTCACGATGAACATAATGGAGATACCAATGGCCCTTCACTGATATACGTTGATAGGCACTTAATACATGAAGTTACATCTCCCCAAGCTTTTGCTAGTCTAAAGCGGAGCGGCAGAAAAGTTAGGCGTCCTGGTTTAACAATGGCAACAACAGACCATAATGTTTCAACTGAAAACAGATCACTTCCTATTGTTGATGAGGTATCAAAGATGCAACTTGAAACACTTGGCAGAAATTGCAATGAATTTGGGATAACTATCTATGATATGACTAGTCCTGATCAGGGCATAGTTCATGTAATTGGGCCTGAACTTGGTTTTACATTGCCTGGTACGACTATAGTTTGCGGTGATAGTCATACATCAACCCATGGTGCTTTTGGAGCTCTTGCTTTTGGAATAGGAACTAGCGAAGTCGAACATGTTCTTGCTACACAGTGTATATGGATGTACAAACCAAAATCATTCTTAATCAATCTTGAAGGTAATCTAAGCAAATTTCATGCTATCACTTCTAAGGACATAATACTCAAGATTATTCATGAAATAGGTACTGATGGAGGTTCTGGGACTGTTATCGAATACAGAGGAGAGGTGATTTCTGCGCTATCAATGGAACAGCGAATGACTATATGCAATATGTCTATTGAGGGCGGAGCAAGGGCAGGATTAATTGCTCCTGACGAAAGTACTTTCAATTATTTGAGAGGAAGAAGATATGCTCCCAAAGAATCAGAATTGGATAAATTGATAGAATTTTGGAAAAGTAATTCGAAAAGTGATTCTAATGTAAAATTTGATAGAGTTGAAACGATCAATGTTGATGAGCTTGCACCTCAAGTAACTTGGGGAACAAATCCATCCATGGTTGTTGACATAACTGACCATGTCCCTTCACCTGAGGAATTTGCAGAAGGTGATGAAAACAAAAGGAAGGCGGCTATTAGAGCCTTGGAATACATGAATTTAGAGCCAGGTACGCCAATGACTAACGTCGATGTTGATAGAGTCTTTATAGGTTCATGCACAAATTCACGCCTACAAGATCTGATTGAAGCTTCGCTTGTAGTTAAAGGAAGAAAGGTATCATCAAAAGTGAGGGCCATGATAGTTCCGGGCTCCCAAAAGGTAAAATTAGATGCTGAAACACTTGGGTTGGACAGGATTTTTAAGGATTCAGGATTTGAGTGGAGAGAATCAGGTTGCAGTATGTGTCTTGGAATGAATTCAGATATATTGTCATCAGGCGAACGATGTGCAAGTACTTCTAATAGAAATTTTGAAGGTAGACAGGGTGCTGGTGGAAGAACTCATCTTGTAAGTCCAATAATGGCTGCTGCCTGTGCTATAGAAGGACACTTTGTTGATGTAAGAGATTGGTTGTAGACTGGTGATATGAGTGGAGGCTTTTCAAGATGTCAAAAGTAAATTAATTCCATTAGACATGATGAACGTAGATACGGATCAAATAATACCCAAACAATTTCTCAAACTTATCCAAATGAGTGGATATGGTGACTTTCTTTTTTATGATTGGCGTTTTGATCATGGTGGAAATCCTAAGAAGGGATTTATCCTCAATAACCCAAAGTATAAGGAAAGACAAGTGTTATTGACAAGAGATAACTTCGGATGTGGAAGTTCTAGAGAGCATGCAGTGTGGGCGTTATTTGATTATGGAATTAGGGTCGTAATTGCGTCCTCGTTTGCAGATATATTCTATAATAATTGTTTTAAAAAGGGGTTGTTACCGATTTACTTGAGTCAAGATGAAATAGAATACCTTTTTAATTTAATAGATGAAAATGACGTAATTGCAGAGATTAGTTTAGCTAAACAATCTATTTCTATATCTAAAAAAATAATAAATTTTGATCTAGATTCGACAAGGAAAAAAATGCTTTTAGAAGGAATGGATGAAATTAGTTATACATTGGGTTTTAATGATCAAATACTAAACTATGAAAAAAGTTCCAAAATAGCGGATTACAACAAGTATTTAGTCTAGGGTATTTTAATTTTCCTTTGAAGCAAGTCTGATTTAATTTTCACTTAGTAGTTTTCGGACCGTTCAATCAATTAGAGATTTTAGGAAAAACTAACTAATGGAGTTTAATCATGAGTTTGGATTTAGAATATTGTAATTCAATTATCAATTAATGTAATAAGAAAATTAAAAAAAGGAAGTATTGTGAAAAATTTGCTTAGCCTTCTTCCCAACCCTTATCGAATACACCGTTCTTGTGTAGAGGAACAGGTACTCCTGATGTGTATTCCATTGGTCTCATCCAGAATATCGCATGAGTTGGACAAACGCCTAAACATGCACCATCTGAAATGCATCTTTCAGGATAGAATACAAAAGCTTTACCTCTCTTCCACCCTTCAACCGGTTTTACCCTCAATACATCTGGACCAAGAGCAGTACAAATTTCGACACATAGAGCACAGCCAATACATCTTTGTTCATCAACATCTGGAAGTATTGCAATAGGCAATCTACTAAATCACTAAAGGAGCATATGTTTGAAACTATTTAAACACTATGTTGTACGCAAAACGGTGTTATAAAACATCAGTGCTGATAAAAAAGAAATGAAATGGAAGGTTACTTCTTAGGTGCCATCCTTATTACATCAACTTGACCGCTGTGAAGCCAGTCCTTCAATTCATCGTGACTAGGTTTTGCATCATGTTTTCCCGCTAAATGAAGATGAAGTAAAACATAGTTAATCTGGTTTAACAATGGTTTATTTCCTTCATCACCTTTACGAACTTTTGTCTTCAGATCACTGGGAACAGTATTCCACCATTCTTCATATGAACGACCCATAATAAAAAGTCAGAGTGGAACTTTATAAGCCTTTTGGACAATTTCTTAGTAAACATTTGACCCTTAAATTTAAAATCGATAAATAATTAATTTTGTTCAAGAATTAAAATAATAGGTTAAATTTGAGTAAAATTTGTAATCTATTAATGTATGCCATTTCAAATTGATGATCTTCGTGGAGCATACGTAAAATATCATGAATTCAGAAAAAGTAACAAATTTTCATTTCATGAACGTTTCATATTTCCATATATTTGCGGTACTTATTTTGGTTATCGAAAAGTTGATGTATTGCGTGTTGTTGCAACAGCAAAATCTATTTCTCCAAAACCTAAGTATTTGGATGTAGGATGTGGATATGGAGATTTT
>DATCWH010000042.1:0-4367 GCA_036566445.1 Nitrososphaeraceae archaeon | reverse complement strand
GTTGGTCCAATCTGCTAACGGATTAAGTTTAAGTATATTACCATGTGCAGAATCGACTTCAACCTTTCTAATACTAGCTCTTGTTATTGCCTGTTCCTTTCTTAGACCAGTGATCCAGCCATCAAGTTTGCTTAATGCTCTGTTAAGAGTATGAACCTTCCTTATTTCACAACAAAGTTTTCTATTTTGAAGACTATCATACATTAAATTCATTCCCTTTGTTTGTACCATTTCTTCAACCTCTGTCTGAGCAGGAAAATATGTCTCTATCTGAATGTTATATTTTTTACGGATTTCATCTATCACATTATAGGTTTCTTGATTGAGTCGACCTGTATCTAATGTGAAAACTTTCGTTTTTTTAATATCGATTCTTGTCATCATATCAATGAGGGCTACATCTTCAGCACCAAAGCTTGATGCCAAAGCAATTCTTGGTGCATAGATATCTAATGCCCATCTCAGAATTTCTTGTGCAGATTCGTTTTCCATTTTATTTGCAATTTTTTCAAATTGTGTTGTTGAAAGATTTGCTCCAACCAATTTCATTTCATGATCTATACAATAATGATGCGAATAGAGATTTATAATTACTTAGCACGTTCATAGGAAGATAATGATTATATAATTATTCTAGATGAAAAAATAAATCTATTTGATCCTATTAAGAGATTATAAAAGAATTAATAATAACTCTTTGTAATTATATAGAATTTGTATTTTTCTGTCCTTTATCGATATTTTTTTAAATATATTTGTTTATCATCATTTAATGTTATTAATGTTATTTTGAAACACGTTCAATTTTAATTACCACCTGATCTCCTACCTGCCAATCTTCTCTTTCTATAATACTAGAATTAGGTTCGCTGAAGACCAATTCTAAGGGCTGATGATTGCGGCTTGCTTGAAAGGTCACTGTTTTAAAACCACCGTCGTCTCGCATTTTTTTTACATCTGTTGTAAATGATATTCCCATTTTGTTTCTTATTTTTGATAACTTTATAGATATTTTAACGTTTGTGACAGAACTTTCTTCTAACGATAATCCTTATTTGCGTCGAGTACGATAACGATAAAGAACCATTTTCTGATTCTAAAATATACTTTTACTTGTTATATTATCCCATTATCAAGTTCTTCAATGAATGCAATTTTGAATAATGGTTTTCTTGTTCTTGGCGTAAAAGCTTTCTCTTTTAATCTATCAGGTAATACATGATACGTATCTTGATATCCTATCGCGATCATAACACCTACTTCATAATCTTCGGGTATATTGAAAACCTCTCTAGCCTTTTGAAAGTCAAAGCCTCCCATTTCATGCATGATCAACCCCTGGTTAAATGCTTCAAGAAACATGTTTTCATTTGCTGCTCCTAAATCATGAAAATGAAGTCTATTAGGGATTCCATTATCAGAATATGTTCTTTTTGTTATTGCACAAACGAGAATTGGAGCCCTTTTTGCATAATCATTTATCTCCTTTAAAACAGATTGTGCTTTCTTTAGCTTTTGTGGGTTGTCATTTGTGAAAACTATGTAACGCCATGGTTGTTCATTTCGTGAAGATGGAGCCCATCTAGCCGCTTCAAGAATCGATAGTAGTTTTGATTTCTCTACTGGTTTAGTAGAAAATGCTCTTGCACTCCATCTTCTTGATATTATTTCACTAATAGGATAATCAACTTTTGCCATCTTTGTTATTATTGATGCAGTGTCTTCTTTGTTAAGTTCTTTAGTCAATACCTTTATTTTCTATTAACCTTAGAGTATATAGACTGAACGATCTAAATCTCATGAACTGTCACATTGCTTCATTTTTCATCTTTGATTCTTTTTCCCTTTATTTAGAAAGGATGACATCATCTTTTGTCTGTCTTTATGTGCAAAACATAATGCCCAGCCATAAGTTTCTAGGCGTAATCCTGTATCAATATCTGTATTCATTCCTTTGTTGATTAATATTTTACTGGTTTTAACAGCAGAAAAACTATTCTTTGTAATCTCTCTTGCAAAGCAAACACATTCATTCATTAACTTTGCATTTAGAAATTTAGCTAGTTTATTGGCTCTTTGCTTTTCTTGTTGTTCTTTTTCTTCTCTGGAATTATTGGTTGTAGGTGTTATATTTATCGTATTTAGTAATCTATATTTTTCTTCAGTTGTTATACTAACTACCTTATTTACAAGACCAATTCTTTCTGCTTCATGTGCTGAAATTGTCTTTCCAGTGTAGATAAGTTCTTTTGCTTTTGCAGGACCAACAGCTCTAAATAGTCTCTGAGTTCCTCCCCATCCGGGTGGAATACCAACTGTAACTTCAGTCTGACCTATTTTAGCATTGTTTGACGCTATCCTAATATCACAGGCTAATGCAAGCTGGCATCCTCCTCCTAGAGCATAACCATTAATCGCTGCGATGACAGGTTTTTCTAGATTCTCTATTTTGTTAAGCAAATTATGCATAAAAGATGCATAACTTTCTGCCTCAATAGGATCAATATTTATGACATATCTAAGATCTCCTCCTGCACAAAAGGATCCTTCGCCGGAACCAGTAATAATCACAGTCTTGATCTTATCGTCTATACCTGCAATTTCGATTTCTGTATAAAGTTGTGTTGCGACTTCTTTATCCAGAGCATTTAACACCTCAGGTCTATTGATCTTTATAATAGCAATGTCATCATCTATTTGAGATCTAACTACATACTTCATGAGCCTTATAGCGAGTTTAGGTTATAACTTTCATTTAAGTGTCAATTATTCTAATTACGAAGTTTAAAGTGAGTTTAGTCTAATATAACAACAATTCCATGTAAATTTAGTTCATTTTGTTTAGCTCTAACCACGATTTATATCATCAGAATAATGGTTTGTTTACCATTCAGCGCTTACCTTCTTCTTTCTATCAATCGAGACTTATTTGCCCATATCATTTTATAACAGGAAATGAAATGTCAGATTCTAAACGAGTTATAGTCATGATTCTAGAAATGGTGTTGCTCAAGAAGCAAACTGATAGTCTTATTTCAGGGATGTATCTATTGTTAACTCTCTTACTTTTTTCTCCATTTTTTACCCATATTACCTATGCGACAAATCAGACTGCTAATTCCATCATAATTCATGGAGGAGGAATGACTAGTATAGATTGTCCTGATGGATCCTCCGTTGATTCAGATCTATCATTTGTTGTATCAAAATCTGATAATGGAACAATTTTAGGTAATTGGACAATCGATTCTACAGAAAATACAAGCTCAGAATCAAACAGTTTTAGTCAAGGACCAATTTATAGAGGAAACCTATCTATAGGGTATTTTAATATTCAAGGTGAAACGTATAATTCCGAAGAAGAAATAAGTATATGTTCTTCTCCTGTATTTGCTCCCATTTCTTTGGTCGGACAGTGTGGACAAGATGTAACTATCACTATTCGATTTCAGTCCAACGATCCTCTTGATATAACAGATTCTTTTATTGGGGATGTCGAGTGTCAAACTGATTAACACAGCTGCTGCACAATAATTATAGACATGGGATTATACTCTAATAATATTACCGCCATGTTTTGTTGACGACTCAAGCTTAACCTGTTTTAATCTGCT
Organism: Nitrososphaeraceae archaeon; assembly: GCA_036566445.1. Taxonomy (GTDB): domain Archaea; phylum Thermoproteota; class Nitrososphaeria; order Nitrososphaerales; family Nitrososphaeraceae; genus TA-21. The sequence goes on along the minus strand of DATCWH010000042.1, from coordinate 753 downwards.
ATAAACTGGACAAAACCACACTGGATCGTGATTATTATTCAACCTTCATTTCTTTTTCATTTCTTTAGAACTTGTTCTAGGAGTATTTTCCAAGTACCCCAAAGATGATCATAGCTAATCCTTGAATTATTAAGACTGCTAATAGAGTGCGAACGGGAAAAATAATCCCAAAGATGTGTGAATTGCCAACAAAGATTGATGTCCTCACACTAAGAGATCCAAGTCCTAAACGGATCAATCTAAGCCAGAGTGGTTGACCTTCTGCTATGACACCCTGAAATAATCTCCCAAATCCGTTAAACATTACGCTTATTGAAATAGACAGCACCTTGTAACCGCGTGTTCATATTTGCTATTATTAAGAATAATTATACAATCTTTACCTTCTCTTAAGGAAGTAAGTAACTACTGACTCAGGGTTTTCCTCATATTCCTTTATCAATATCCTCAAAGTTGCCAGCATTAATTCTTCTACTGTTTGTTCTTTCAATACATTCTCTTGATAAAGTCTTGTTGCGATAGACAGAGAAATATCATGTAAGGATTGCGATAATTCAATTTTTGCCGTCACCAAATTAAAATAAGCTATTAGTGGTACCTTGTATACTTTTTTCTAACAGCAGTAAAAAATTTACTAGAAAAAAGTAGGAAAAAACAAGATTCAGGTTTTTATGCACTAATATATCCAAAATTAACTACCTAAGAACTGGAGATGGAAATTCAGACATCAAAAGAGAACATATTATATCTAAT
>DATCWH010000029.1:0-3754 GCA_036566445.1 Nitrososphaeraceae archaeon | reverse complement strand
AGCCCTGTCATCAGCATATCTCTTCACTCTTGGCAGTCCTCTCGTTATCTTCTTCCATGGTATCAACACATCGGTTACCTCACAAAACGTCTTGATAGTCATTACAGAATTCCTTAAGGTCCCTCCTGTTATTTTCTTACTTTCTACTCGTTGCTTCTCCGCCAATATGAATTTCAAAATGGAATTAAAAGCCCAATTAGGATCTTGTCGACCATTCTGCACAAACAAGTTGCATCTACTTTCAAATGTTGATCCCTCAAGAGAAATAGCATCAAAAAATCGTCTTAACCTTCTGAAGTATGATTCCTTGGTATACGGAGATCTTATCGAATATTCAAACAGGATATATGGATCGGCTACCGTTTCCTTTTGCAGTTCTAATTGTGTCAATTTATCTATCTTACCTACCGAGTCCAATTAGAGAACTACTAGAGGTCCGGGTTCGGTGGGATTCGGACCCACGACATTTTAACCCAATAAAAGACTGGTTAAGAGCCAGACGCTCTGCCTGGCTGAGCTACGAACCCATAAAAGTTCTGTTTTTAGTTTGTGTAATTTAAATTAAACTTGATCAAAAATTAATAAATTGAAATATTGAGAAAAATCGCAAACTGGTACTTTGTCGATGATTGGTTATTATTGGGCCACTTTTTGAACTTGATAGTCCTTAATTATTTTGAGTAGGGTTTCTGATACTGAAAGATTTGTTTTTTCCTTTTCTTTAAGGATTTCCCTGTAAGCATCCAAAGTTATATAAACTGGAATTGAACCTGTGCCTTCAAGCAATGATTTTACTCTATACAGACCATTTTCGATTCCACGTTCGGCTATCTTTTTGAGCTTTATCTTGTCTATAAATCCTCCAAGAGGGCCCATCGGCATATCGTAATCAACCTGTATACTAGTTTTGGTCCTCTTTTGTTCCAAAGGCTCAAAATTAACCATAATTGTCCAGCTCTTGAATGGTCCTTCAATCATTTTGGCCACGATTTTCCTATGTGGAATATATTCAATTGTTTCACAATCCCATTCCAATCTCTTTCCGTCAAAGTCTCCACTAATTCTGAATATTGTTCCGACTCCGAACCCGTTCTTGACTTCTAATGGTAATATGTTCAAACCCATATTCTCTGGAAATTGATCTGCCATGTGCTCTGGTCTTGCAAAATAGGTGAAAACTTCACTGATAGGCGCATTGATCAACATACTCTTTTTGATCGTAGTCAATGTAAGAATCAGGATTCGCTGAACTGGATTTAAAGGTTTCTTAATATCTAAAACGACAATTTTTTAGAATTTTAATTTGCAGTGGCTCTAAGCAACAGTGAATTCCTTCATGGATTAGATGATAGAGGAATCAACTAAATACTTGAGAACACTTTTTCACTACTAACTGTCCCACATTACAAAATTCTAAACAAAGTTAAAAGACTAGAAGCTAGCTAAATAATTAAAAAAGATATTTTAGGATTATAAATTAAAACATCCAACTCTTGTATTTCATTGCAGCGGATTCTTGTTGATTATTTCATCCAGACAATTTACTATATCTTGTTTAGTAACTTCAATAGGATTATTGTCTAGATGTCCTCTGTCAGGCATGATCACATCAGCAGCTTCATCTAGAGATTGTTTGAGTTTTAATGGTTCAAATTTTAATTTCTGACAAACTTTTTTAAATCTGTCATAATATACAGATCTGTTAAATTTATGAGCCACCGTGGTGCAGGAGGATAAAGAATATCCATGTGGAACCCCTTCGTTTGAAAATACATAGGATAATGCATGGCCTAATGTAGTTGAAGAATTTCCAAAACCTATACCGGAAAGCATTGCACCATAGGGAAGAAGTTCTTGCTTGTCATTCATTATAGCGTCTTCAAGTATACCAAATGCCTCTTTGCAAAAGAGTTTTGTAAATGGATTTGCCAATTTGCTATCATATCCTTCAGATGCCTGGGCTAATGCATCACATGCAGAATTTCTCATAATATTAAACGGTGTTCCTGGAAGAAAGTATGGATCGACCACTGCAGCGTCTGCTAAAAAAGTCTCATCCTGTAATAATTTTTTCTTGTGATTAAAACTAACTACTGCGTATGTTGTCATTTCAGCACCAGTTCCAAAAGTAGTAGGAATTAAAATTTTAGGAATACCAGTTAGTTTGCCAAGATATTTACAGACATCCATCGAGCTTCCTCCTCCAAGTCCAATATATGCAGAAATTTCTTTACCTTCATATTGCTCTTTTATAGTTTCTATTGTTTCAATAGCTGGATCTGGAGTTACTTTGTCGTATATTTCGTATTTTTTAATTCCCATATAGTCTAGCCATTTTTCATAGATATCCGGAGTAGTCGTAGTTACAATCAGAGAATTTTCTGGATATTGAAACTCTTTTGCAGCATTAGCTCCATAGACTATCTTTTTCGGCATCATTACTTTCCACATACTCCTTGGTGGCATGTTAATTGGTATTATGTTTTACTCCAAACAATTGGCAGTCAATTCGCTGCAGTGGTTCTAATAAAATGATGACAGACTGCTGTTAAGAATTTAACGAATTAAATTTGCATTAATGTAGACCTGTGGTAAACTTTAATACAAAATGTGGTAAACTTTAATACAAAAATAAAAAATTGGTATAGACTTGGTATACTTAGAAACAGTTTGTCGGTCTCGAATCCTGGACAATGACTAATCAATTAATTATACTGAAGTACAATGAAAGACTGCGAAAGAAATGTCGTATACACCATAAGTAAAAACAGATTGATTTTATTTTCTAGGTTTGTGCACAATAACCGTCTTTTACACATGAACCGACTTCCGTAACCGGCTTTTAGAAAATTGATTTACGTCTAGCGTGACGGTAAGTATCATAAGTAACAGTATTAGTCCCATTCCCAAATGCATTGTCACAAGGACTGCGTGCAATTTTTCAACTATGACGAATGCACCCAGAGTAATTTGTCCTACTACTAATGCTCCTGCAATCATTGATGCAATTTTTGTAGATCTCGAAGCTTCTTTTGATCTTAAAGTAAAAAACATGGTGACAAATACCATGATGCCAGTTGTAGCAGCGACGGTTCTATGGAAATATTCAATAATAAATTCTTTCATTGGCACAAGACCTGCTGGACATAGAGGCCAGTCAGGACAGCTTAGTCCGACTCCTGACGAACTAACATATCCACCAATAAAGATGAGGGCAAAAAGTACACACAATGTGCAAAAGGAAAGCTTTAGGAGGAGCATTTTGGGTAATTTCTAATTATAGCCACTTTTGCATGACTACTGTACTACAAGCTTTCCTGTCATATATGGATGAACGGTGCAGTGGAATGGATATTCTCCTGGGTTAATATTGGTAGTCTCAATGTCGGCTGTTGCTCCGGCTTCAATAATACTTGTATCAAATTGTTTTCCACTATTTGGATCTGTTGGTCCTGTTCCGCTTGTAACGGTATGTGGTAAAGTGTCTTTATTAGTTACTGTTATCTTGTCACCTTTCTTTGCTGTAAGTGTAGCTGGATCATAACTTGGATTTCCTTGTACTGAAGAGCCTTCAAGTATTGTCAATGGGGTTCCTGGCGGACCAGCAGGTTGTGCTGGTGCTTGAGCTGAAGTAGCATTTTCTGCTGCTTCGGCAGTCTGTGAAAATGGTTCAACAAATAATTTTGCTTTCATAGTGTCATGTCCGAATCCACAATACTCTCTACATTGAATACGATACTCACCCGGGGTGTCA
>DATCWH010000066.1:0-5273 GCA_036566445.1 Nitrososphaeraceae archaeon | reverse complement strand
CTTCTCATTATTTTTCCACTTCTAGTTTTTGGCAGTTTATTAACAAAATAGATTTCATTAGGTGTTGCAATTGGTCCTACAACATTTCTAATATAATCAATAAGTTCTTTACGCAAATTATCTGATACCGAAAAGCCAGTTCGAAGTACTACAAACGCTATAATAGACTCACCTTTTTTCTCATCTGGTATACTAGTTACTGCAGCTTCTGCAATAGATTTATGCGATACAAATGCACTTTCCAGCTCCATTGTACCAAGTCTATGTCCGGCTATTTTGAGTACATCATCAGCTCTACCTAAAAGCCAAATATAGCCATCAGAATCTGATAGTGCATAATCACCTGTATAATAAATATTGTCAAACTTTTTCCAATATGTATTTCTATACTTCTCATCATCTTGCCACAGGGTCGTCAACATTCCAGGCCACGGTTTTTTAATTACTAAATACCCCTTACTATTAGGAGCTACTGAACTTCCATTTTTTTCGTCAACAATGTCCATATATATTCCAGGCAATGGAAATGTTGCAGAACCAGGTTTCATAGGAATATTTTCCTCAATATCAGTACAGGCACTTATCATAATTCCACCTGTTTCTGTCTGCCACCAAGTATCAATAATAGGACAATTTTCCTTTCCTATTGTTTTAAAATACCATATCCATACATCTGGATTAATTGGTTCACCCACTGTTCCCAACAAGCGCAATGAAGACAAATCAAATGAGTTAGGAATAGCATCTCCAAACTTCATATACATACGTAATGCTGTAGGAGTAGTATGCAGAATTGTAGCACCATGTTTTTCAACTACCTTCCAGTATCTATCAGGTTTTGGATAATCTGGAGTCCCATCGTACATTATTTCAGTAACACCATGCATGAGCGGAGCGTAAACAATATAGCTATGACCTGTTACCCAACCAACGTCTGCAGTACAGAAGTAGATGTCATCCTTCCTAAAATTATAGACCCATTTAGCTGTTGCATTGAGGTAGGCAAGATATCCACCTGTATCGTGGACTACACCTTTTGGTTTACCCGTTGTGCCAGAAGTATATAGAATATACAATGGATGACTACTATCTACAACTTCTGGTTCACAGTATTGTGATGTGTTCTCAATTATATCATGCCACCACACATCCTTTGATCCTGTTCTGACAATATTGGATGCTCTCTTCAAAACCACAACATGTTCTACAGAAGGTGTATTAGCAATTGCTTCATCAACGGTTCTTTTTAATTCTAAAAGTTTACCTCTTCTATAACTGCCATCAGCAGTTATTATAATCTTCGATTTTGAGTCATTTATTCTATTGACCAAAGCCTGGGAACTAAAACCAGAGAAAACAACATTATGTATAGCACCAATTCTTGCACATGATAGCATGGCAATTGGAAGCTCTGGAACCATAGGAAGATATATAGTAACACGGTCCCCTTTCATAACTCCAATATTTTTCAATGCATTGGCAAATATGTTAACGGAACGATATAGTTGATAATAGGTAAGTGTTCTATTTTCACCATTTTCACCTTCCCAGATTATCGCAGCCTTATTCTTTATATTGTTGTTATCATAAGTGATATGTCTATCCAGACAATTGACACAGGCGTTTAACTTGCCACCAACAAACCATTTTGCAAATGGCGGATCTCTCCAATCAAGTATTCTATCCCATTCTTTGAACCAAATCAGATTCTTTGCCTGTTCGGCCCAAAATTGTTCAAAATGCTCCTCTGCATATTTTCTTATTTTATTAAATTTTTTTCCTTCTAAAGAAATTCGAACCTTTCCACTTTCCTCATATACCTTTGATAAACCACTAAAATCTGAACTTTCTGACATAGACATATCACTAAATAAAATGATTGAACATACATAAAACATTTTCAATAATTAAGGCTAATAGGATGAATTTCATGTCGATTTGAAAGTCTTTTCTATCCCATATTCATGATTTTAACTTGATTTTAACCGCCATTATCAGTTTTGATTTTAACCGCCATTATCAGTTTGAAGTTTGGTCTTCCTAATTGGAAGTTGTAGTTCAAAAACTATACTATATATCTATCTTTAACACACCAGAAGATTTTAGGTCATTTCCATGACCCGATATCAGTTAAACTGGATAGCTACAAATAAAATTAAAATTAACAATATCTGTTTGTCTATAAATCTAGAAAAATATAGGAAAAGGAACTACTTTCCCTGTTTTGAAGAGGTTTGTAGAAGTTCGTCTATTTCATTGTGCATCTTCAGGAAGTTTAGACCCTTCTCTGTGGTCTTGTATGTTTGAGAGCCTTCTAAATACTCCAATAGATTGTTCTCAATAAGAACAGAAAGGTATTCCCTCAATTGTGCATAACTAAGAAAAGCTTTGTACATAATTTTTGTCTTTGTGGCTCCTCCATTAGCTGCCTCTAAAATCATTGCTACAATCTCTGTTCTGCTTCTGTATTTCACAACTAAAATACTCCGGATTTGTTTATTTTAATATATTGACACATTTTTTAGTAAGATGATTCTATAAAATGGATAAATACGGCAACACGATCACTATCATTCACTATCATTTGTTCATTCGTTTTGAATCACTTGATTGAGCCAGTTTTCCTCTCTTTCATCATTGGAATTTTTGCCTTCCTTTTCTTCCGCCATCTTTCCTTCAATGACTGATGTATTTTTTTCTTTAATCTCTGGAGTGTCTACAGCAGCAGTAGCAGTAGCAGTAGCAGTAGCAGTTGTCATCACCTGTGGAACTGTTATATTTTCTATGTTAGATTCCTCTTCTATGTTAGATTCCTCTTCTATGTTAGATTCCTCTTCCAGATGTTGTGTAGGTTTAGCAATATTAGCTGAACCTTGCTGATCTTCTGTCAGTTTAGTGTTAGGTGTTGTAGTTGTAGTTAAGACATTGTTATTCTCTATCGTCTGTTGTGAAAGCTTTGTCTTCACGTTATTTATCTCAGCCTTTTCTAGATTAATGTGTTCCAATAATTCATTTGTATAAATATTAATTTGTTGATATATTTCCTCTGTCATCTCATTACTCCTGAACTGCAGTTTAGCATCAAATAATATTGTTTTAATACTGTGACTTTCTTCCTCTAGTTCCTTTAGCCTAGACTCTAAATTCTCATTAAGATGATTTGCATTCTCTCCAAGGTCCTGAAGTTTTTTGTCATACTTCACATAAACTAGTTCAACATCATTCTTCATTGAATCGTTCTCCGTGGCAATATCTTGTAGGGCTTTTATTCTTTGTAGAGTAAGACTTTTTTGTCTTAATAATTTCTGGGCGTCCAGTCTCCATTTAGGAATATAAATTACGTAGTCTCCTTGGACTAGGAGTTGTTCATAAGCTAATTGTTTCAGGCCAGAAGTACCACAATCAACACTAATGGATTCAATTGAACCGTCGATGTCTGTTACCATGCCCATTACTTTTCCTATTAGAGTACCGTACAAATCCTTGACCTGCTTTCCAATAAATTCGAGCTTGAATTCGCTCATATAAAGCGTTAAATGTGTTCATATAATGATAGGGTTGTCAAAATAATTATGTTATTTAGTGAGGTAATTTTGCGATCTAGTATATTTCGATATATTTTAATATACATGCCATAAGAGGGCATTTACCTACAAATATATATCGCAAATGCTGATAACAGCAAATAGGTCTTATTTGTTAGAGATTTTATCAATGTTTATAAGGTTACTTTATTATGGCTTCGGTAAATAGCAACGATTTTCATGACGATTTTACTGATGAAGAAAAATCTATCCTTAAATCACATTTTTCTAATTCTGATAGAGCGGTTTTTGCCATAACTACTCCCAGGCAAGTCGATAGAGGAGCATTGATGTCTAGATACTCTAGAACAGACAAGACTATGAGACGCATATTTCTCAATGAATTTGCTAATAACCCAATGAGGGGTGAGGAATTTTATCAAAAAATATTATTGGAGTATGGAGATGATTCTGTCGCTGAATTAGGAGAGGCCCAAATTGCGATAGAATGGATTTCAAATATTGCTGCCAAAAAAATTGAAGACCATCGAATAGGATTATCATATCTTGAAAAGTCCTCACGTTATGTCGCATTTGATCGAAAAGTCAACGGTCAATACAAATATCACAGAGAAAAAAAGATCATGGCATCGCCTTATGCTGATCAATATATTCAAACATGCGATTACGCATTTGATACTTATAGCAAAAATATCCAACCAATGCAAAAATTCATTAAAGAACTTAAGCCAATTGAACATTTTCATTTTTTTGATTCTATATCAAAACAGGAGGTATCGTATGGAAATCTGCAGTCTAGTACAGATATTGAATCTGCCCGACGCATATATGAGGCAACTATCAGGGCCAAGTCATTAGACGTTCTTCGCGCCATCCTGCCTGCCTCTACACTTACGAACCTAGGCATTACAGGAAATGGTAGAGCATTTGAATATCTACTATCAACAATGTTTGCATCAGACCTAACTGAAATAAAATTGCTAGCAGACCAACTCTATACAGAGCTAAATAAGATTATTCCAGCATTTATAAAAAGGGCAAATGACAAATACGGACAGTCTCTCCAGAAATATATAACAGATACAAAAAAAGCCATTTCTATAATTGCTCGACAATCTCTAACAGGTATTGAAATAGACAATAGTCCGCAAAATGTAAAACTGTTAAATTATGAAGATAATTTAGATGCAGAAGTAAATATTGCTTCTGCAATTTTGTATGATTCTACAGTTGGTCGTTCTCTTGAAAAAATTATTCATCATATCAGGTCTGCCCCAGAATACGAGAGACACAAAGTAATTCAAACATTTACAAAATTTCGTAATAATCGGCGACAACGTCCGGGTCGAGCTTTTGAGATGACAGAATATACTTTTGAGATGTTTACAAATTTTGGTATGTTTAGAGATTTACATCGTCATAGAATCCTTACTATGGAAAGGCAACTCCTATCTACTAAACATGGATATGATATTCCTCCAGAAATATATGGTCTAGATATACTCAAAGATTTTAGGGACTGTATGTACAAATCCCATGAGGTATATGAAATGATAGATAAGAAAATGCCTGAAGAAGCTCAATATGTAGTTAACTTTGCATACAAATATCCCTATTTTATGAAGATTAACCTTCGTGAAGCATGTCATATGATTGAACTTAGAACTATTCCTCAAGGACATCATGACTACCGTACAGTTTGTCAAGAAATGTTCAGGCAGATAAAAA
>DATCWH010000036.1:0-14239 GCA_036566445.1 Nitrososphaeraceae archaeon | reverse complement strand
ACCATTTGATATACAAACATTAAGATGATTTTATTTAGTACAGAATACTGGATAATCTCGAATCATTTTTGACATAATCCATTTCAACAAATTTTGCCATAAAGTATAGTATAGTAATTAAAGGATAAATGCTTTTAACACTATATCTGTTTACTAATTGTGGTAACAATTATGCGGGTTCGGTGGAACTGGTGTGGAATTTCACACTAGTCCAAAAAGAGGTACAACGGACTATACCACACATCTTCAGATATTTACTGTAGGATCTTGTTCTTCATTTATTGATTACAGGCTAGACATGCTGCACGTGTAGCTCAGGCAGCCGCTGTTACCTTGACAATTGGAATAATTGCTGAGCTAATTGCCGACGTGATGAGTAAGTTCAGATAGTTCTAACATTACTTGCTTTTAGTAGACCGAATCCAAATATACTTTGCCGGTATGAGAGAATATATGGGGAGCAATATAAACAATATAAGACTTACTTGAGTATTTAGAAATGAAATAGCAATCGCAGTTAATTTATCGTATTTTGAAATTTTTTATTCGTTTTTAATTTTAAAGCATTTATCACAATATCTTTCAATCAATGAAATACCACCCATATCATAACTTGCTATCTTTGTAGGCATTTCTCTACATATGAAACAGGTACTGCCCATTATTTCTCTAATAAAGCGTCTTTTCAGATATTGTGATAAGTTTGGATCATCTAATTTTTTCTTTAAGAATTCTAAATTATCGGCTGAAATAATAATTGGCGTTATAGTTGGTTTTGGTTTTTTCATTAGTGGTTTACTTTATTACTCCAATAGGGATCAACTTCTCCCGTACCGATAGTCCCCTTGTCATAGTATAATTATAACACAATTAGGTATAATTATGCTTGCTTTACTTTCTTGATCTCAAATTCACATTCTTTGAAATTAGAAGAAACTGCTAAAGGTGTTAGAATATCGGTCCATGTTTATACAAATGATAAACAAACAGCAATCAATGAAGCAATTGCAACATATTTAGAAACTAAACAAATGTGTGAGAAGGAAAAGATACAAATCGCACCAATGGAGAAAAGTAAGTGATAAGAAATGAATGATAACAATGAAGAAAGACGCGAAGATAGAAATAGAAAAATGAGTCTAGAAGAAGATAAATCAATACTAGAAGAAAGGATTGATTTATTTGAAAAATCTTTAGCAAATACAGGGATTGGATTAAAACTAACAAGAGAAGAGATAATCCATATCATAAAGAGCAATCCAGTCGAGTTTCTAAAGTTACTAATGGAGATGGAAAGGTTTAGCCAAGAAATGATAAAGAGGGGTAGAGGTATCACTAGATAAGATGACTAAAGTAGAAAAGGAAATGTAAATGTATGAATTTTCTACATTTGTTTTAATATTAACAGGTGTTTGTTTTACTATATCTTATCTAAATGTTACCCAAGGGAGAGAGGCATCAATTGAAGGATAGGTAACTCTCTCTTGTTTCTCTCCTTTGTCTAGCGTTTGTACCTAATCTATTTTATTACCAGAATCTAGCCTCTCTCTAATTACTTACATACGTGTATCCATAATAAGAACATTTACAAAATAACTAAGTTATTCATTCATTTATGCCTTATTCTGACTAGTGGATTAATAAAGTGGATCTATTTCTCGTATGATATAGGATAATTGTCTTTTAATTTGTTCTTTGCTGTTAGTTTCTGCTGTACTTTCATCGAGTGCTTTAACCATGTCATCTAAAAATGCTTTTAGTGTCGCTCTATGTTCTTTATTATTATAATATTTATTGATCATTACGGCCTTGGTTTCTTTATCTTCTATCCACCCAAATATTTTATTTAATGCATCTAATTTCAATTGTTCTTGTTTTTTAATGTTATTATTATTATCAGTCGACATTTCACTTTATTTCACTTTATTTTGTTTTATTAATCCTTGTTTCTTCAAATCTTCATCTTCACAGTTAGGACATCTCCAACCAAAATGCTGGAGACCTTGCCTAAATTCCCCGCATCTCTGGCATTGATGAGAAAGTTTTTACCATAGCATTGGAATCACTTGGAGTCAGAATTACTAATTTATTTCATCAACAAGCGTCCAAATTTGTTTCAGTGGTAATTCTGCTTTCAGTTCATCATTAAACCTTTGATAATTTTTTATAATTTCATCATATTCTTCTGAATCCCCTGCATATACCAATACCTTCGCACCTACCAATTCACCTTTTTCATCAGTTAATTCGGTAACATGTTTCCATTTAAGATAATCCCAAGCTCCTAATCTAATTCCAGATGCTGCCATAGTGTAAATTATTGGTTTTATTCTTCTGTCTGGGTATTCTACCAATTGCCTTATTTCCTCTACTGTAGGAGCTCTATCATTCGCTACTTCTCTTGGTCGTGGTAGACCTCTTGTAATTTTCTTCCAAGGGATTTGAACAGCACACATTTCACAATAGAGCTTTATAGATTTGACGAAATTCCTTAGTGTTGCGGCAGTAATTTCACCTTTGTCTACCCTCTCTTTTTCATATTGCAAGAACTTAATTATCGTATTGTCGCCCAATTACTATCCTTCTTTGCCTCTTCAGCAAAGAGATTACAGCGTTTCTCTAATTCAGAACCTTTTGAAAATCCAATATAATCAAAAAATGTCCTTATTCTTCTTTCATAATACCTTCTTGTCAGCTCAGACCTGATTGTATATTTGAACATATAGTACGGAGTTGTGATGTCTTCAATATTTTCTGTTGGAGTTGATTGTCTTGACAATATTACGCATTCTATAGAAGTGGGACTAAATAAAGCGTAAAGATTAACATGGGGCTGGTCGGATTCGAACCGACGACCTCCAGCGCCCGAGGCTGGCATCATACCAAGCTAGACGACAACCCCTCAATAGTTTATTTCAAAATTCCCTTAATATAATATAAGATGCAGATTTGGAATGATGTTATTCAAATTCATCCATAAATTCAAACTTAATACTTCTAGAAGTACCACTTACTATATTTCTCTGAACCAATTTTCTTACTATATTTGCTGCAACCGGTAATGCTCCAGTGGCACCGGGCGAATTGTAATTCAATATATGTAATGAGGATTCATTTTCGACGAGTAAATTCTCTGATGCAAATTTCCCATTCTTATCAATTAATAACGATCTAATACCAGCTCGACCCCTCTGTTTAAAATCAGAGGGATTCAAAGAGGGTAAAAATCTTCTTACTCTGTTTATCATATTTGTTTTCGAAAGAGAACTTGAGAACTCGTTTGATACCAAATGTAGAAACTGTTTATTTAAAAATAATTTTAATATTCCTACTTTGGTTGATTGAAAAATTTTTGGGACAGCATTTTTCAAGTTGTCATATATATTGTATGAATATGGCCCAAATACTGGAACCGCATTTGGTCCTACCTCGCATCTTCCATCACTTCTAATAATCCAATGGGGATCCAAAAAAGGATACTCTGTATATCGTGGCACTGAATAAATACTTCTTTTAGTAAGGTCGTTGTATTTTTGTGGCGCTATCCAATATTCTCCTCTAAAATGAAGATCAGTGTATTCTTTTGCAAGACTAACACTGTGGGCAATATCAAGCGAATTCCCTCCGGCTGCATTTACTATGTAATCAGTAGTTATATTTTTAACAGTACCAATGACTGTCATTTTTCTATTTGAAGCTGTTCTTGTGTTGTCGTAAATCGATCTGAATTTGTTTTCAAAAGAGGTCCTACAGCCAAAATTGATAGCGTCTTCCATAAGTTTTTGATTTATGAGACCATAGTCAGTTGAAGCGTCTCGGAAACATACAATCCCAGACTCACATTTTAGATTAGGTTCAATTTGTAGCATCTCATCTTTACTTAAAAATTTTACATCCTCATTTTTCAGTCCATTTTTGCGAGCCCATTGAATATGTTTATGCAAAACGTCAATTTCTTTGTCATTTATCGCAACCTCAATTACTCCATCTTCTTTAAATGGTAAATTGTGTAGAGCGCAATAACGCTTTATCATGTCAAAACCCTTTAACGCATAGCTTGCAGTGGATGACTTTTTATCTGGATTATAATAAAATGGAGCATGAACTTTTCCAGTATTCCTGCTACTAGTATGAAGTCCAACGTTTTTTTCTTGTTCAATGACAATAATTGATGAATCTGTCATGATGGAAAGAAAATATGCAATAGCACAGCCTAATATCCCTCCGCCGATAACTGTAACGTCATAGCTGTCTTGCAAATTATTACCAACTACTAAAATCGATCAAATTACTGATACAACAAATATCACCACAATTATTCATAGCACTACTCAATTAGAATATCATTTCATTTTTTATTTTTATAATTTAGATGAAAATCTAACGATTTGTAAAAAGCAACAATCGAAGATGCGTTTAATATTTTTCCATCAAATAGTAACTTTTTGATTTCATCAACTCTTACAACCGTAGGCTCTATTATCTCCATCATTCCTAATTCTTGCTTCCTTTCATTAACTAAATCATAACCGACAAATAAATTACCTGTCTGTTCAAACATAGTATAATCTAATGTATACGAACCCAAGTTGATAATATTATTTGCCCTGTAGCCAGTTTCTTCTTTCAATTCTCTGTTCGCAGCTTCAACTGGCGTTTCACCAGTATCAATATATCCAGAAGGAGCTTCAATTTGATATGAACTAACCAAATGTCGATAACTTTTAATTACAAGAATTTCCTTGTCTGAAACAAACGGTACTATGGTCGAATAATCTTTTCTTCTCGCTCTGGTATAGATCTTCTTTTTGCTCTTAATGTCCAGAACGTCTTCATATAATTCGATATATTTATTGGAGTATATTTTCCGCGAAGATTCAAACCTCCAACCACACGGCAGCTTCATTGATTTTATTTATATTCTTACAGTTATTTGCTTTTTTGCAAATTACTTAACTAAATTATAACCGAAGCAACTCATATTTTTAATATTACTTAAACTTAAATTCAATTAAACCATGTCCGCCCAACTCAAATATTACACTCCTGCAAGCTTGACACTTCCGTATAGGCAGGCATTTTTCAAATCTTTAACCTCATTAGGCTTATGTTTCCTGATTTCAACTATGTATCCACTTGTGGAATGATAAAAAATAACCAGATCTTTTGGATAAAGTGATAGCATTGCGTGATTTTCAGGATCTGATGACATATGTCTTAAATGTATCCGTTCCCATGAAAATAACTTATCGATATCTCCGTTAAAGTGAAAAATACTGCCACATGGACAAGTCGAGTCCCTCCAATTTCCTTCCATATTCTTAAGCCATATCTTTCCTTTATCAGTTGATTGCAATATCTGAAGTTGTATTATATCTTCAACATATATACTATTTCTCTAATTATAAGGAAATCTAGATAATATATTACCGGCTTCGCCGTACTTCAAGTCAATCTATCAGTCATCAATCAATTGTCGTTGAATTATTGCATTGTTAGAATCAATACCATTCCAGACAATATCAAAACCCATTTTCGGAATAAGCAAGGTAATACATTCATCAGGAATATTGTTTTCACCTAGGAACCTAATCGCATCCTGTAAATTCTTAATTTTATCAAGTCCTGGTAACAATTCCTTAATTTTATCATTGGATATGATATAATTATCAACTAATAGGAATTCCTTGAGTCTATTTGTTATCACTTTTGTTGAATCATCATTGTTTGATTGAAGGGTTCTAGTTGTCTTCAAGACGGATTCAACCGGAATGTTAAGTTTATCTGATATTTCTTTAAGAAATATAACTTGATTTTGCTTGTCTCGAGTTATGTTTTCTATTTCTTTGATAATCATTTGATGTAAATTGATTGAAAAAACATCGATGATTTTAGAATCAATATCTTTCAGATATCTAATTATTGGACCAAAAGGTATTTCGTCTTTCTTATATAAAATTAAATGCTTTCTTGCTATAAATTTAGAAAAAACGGAGTCAATCCTTATCTTATCTCCATTTTCAGAGATATAGTTGTCCACATTTGCGGCGATTAACAAGTCAGTACTAGGCGAAGAAGCAGAATTCATAGTTACCAAGTCTTTTATTTTTTCTAATTTTCTTTTTAGGTACTCCTCTGTCCAGAAACCTACTATCTCTAAATAGACTTTAATTCTATATTTTTCAAATACAAAATCAGATATGAAGGCTTTACCATCGGACAGAATCAGAGGATCCGGCTCTCGTGTGAGTTTCCATCCTGTAGAAAATTTGAGAAATTTATCCATAAATTTTTTTTCAACATTGCTATCAAAGCTATCCATATCATATTTATTAAATGAGAGTGCAGGTTCTGAGTTAGTCTCTGGCCGAAATTGAGTGTTTGATGCATCAAATAGCGGGAGATCCCTATCTTTGTGTGAGAGCTGAAATCTATAAGTTTTTTTGATACCAAAAATAGATTTCCTTAATATAGTTGCATCAATGGACCACATTTCGATATGTATTATTAATGGAATTAGTTTGGCCATTGCCATACCATACCTGTCTGTAAGTCTTACTATGCTAAGAGGACCATCAACAGTACATATAACTCTCCTGTCATTTTTGCCATTCAAAACTACATCTTGATTTTTTGTCTGCTCATTTGATTCTGATTCAAAATTGGATTCATGATAAAGGAAATACATCAATCCAAGTTGCTTTATTTTACGCAAGATTTTCTTCCAATTGAAACCACCATAAACACTGAATTCTAGTTTGACACAATTTAGTAATAGGGTTTGAAGAATCGAAATATTGTACCACGCAACTAGTTGCAATGGAGACAACGAATCAAAATTTTTCAAGTATTTGTTTTTATCAAGATCATTCCACATTGCGCTTTCCAATTCATCGATAGTTAAGCCGTTTTTTGAGGCAACTTTTTGAAGTATGTACTTTCTTTCATCTTTGGTTACAGGATAACCAACTCGAGAAGATTCTTCAAATATTTTCCTTCTAAGATATATGGCACTTGCATTATTGTTCCTACTGTCAGAAAATATCTTACTAGGCGATGCATATACACACCTTTGTTCTAATAGGTGACAGATACCTCTGACAAGTTTATAATCTGTATATTTAGCTTCTAATTTTGAGAGATTCTCATCTACATTTGCCCTGGATAGTCCCTTTTCCGCCATTTCTTCAAACATCCTGATTATTTTTGATGGTAAGGAAAGTTCATTATCTTTTTCATACGCATAAAATACCGGTCTTATTTGATTCACTTTACTTGATATCCGTACTCTCAATAATTCAGTTGGCAACATTTCCAGTCATTACCTCATTTAGTGGTAGTTGGTAGATCTAAATCATATCTACCTAAATAATTTTTTATTCTATTGAATGCCTGAAATTCAATTATTAATGCTACAGTATATAATCGAATTTGTAGTGTTTGGTATTAGCTGCAGCCACCCACCCACTCTCCTATCAGTGTATCAAGCCTTAAATGTAATAGCTCTACATGGTGTATAGAATGGGAAATAAAAAATCAACTTATTCAAATTCTCATATACAGGAAGAAAAGGAAGGCAACTCTGAAAATATTTCTGATGATTATGCTGAAGATATTGTAGACAATCATGAGCAATTAGAAAAGGAAGAAAAAGAAAATACCGTCATGAATAATACCGAAGAGTCATTAACCACATTATCAGAACAATCTCAGATTAACGATCTTACTAATCTTGAAATTCAAGACATTGAAGGGATAGGCCCTACAACTGCTAGAAAACTTAGAGAAGCAGGAATTTTTTCAGTTATGGATCTGGCAGTTGCTGGAGTTGAAGATCTAGCAGTAGACATTAATGCATCCAAAGAAAGTGCAGCTTCATTCATAATGGCAGCACAAAAACTTTTAAGAGAATCAGATGTTCTTGATAAAGAATTCATCACTGCTGATACTGCACTTAAGAAAAGAAGATCATTATTACGATGTTCTACTGGTTCAAGTATGCTTGACGATCTATTCTTGGGTGGTATAGAAACACAGGCAGTTACTGAACTTTATGGCGAATTTGGTTCGGGCAAGTCACAGATATGCCATACTATGTGTATTACTGCTGGACAGCCAATAGAATCAGGTGGATTAAACAGTGGTGTTATTTACATTGATACTGAAGGAACATTTAGACCTGAAAGACTGGAGCAAATATCTAGCAGTAGAAACATAGATCCGGTACATGCACTGCAAAATGTAGCTGTATGTAAAGTGTATAATAGCGCACATCTAGAATTAATAGTTAAAAACCTGGGTAAATATATAGACGATTACAAAGCCAAACTAGTAGTTGTCGATAGTATAATTTCATTACATAGGGCAGAATTCTCTGGTAGAGGAACACTTGCTGATAGACAACAAAGACTTAATTCTATTATGCATAAACTTCTTAGAATTTCAGAAATTTACAATGTTGCAATAATTGTTACAAACCAAGTACAATCTGCTCCAGATACATTCTTTGGTGATCCAACAAAACCCACTGGTGGAAATGTAATTGGCCATGCTTCAACTTACAGAGTATATTTGAGAAAATCTGGTGAAAACAGAATAGCAAAAATGATCGACTCTCCATATCATCCATATAGTGAAATAAGATTTACCATCAATGAAAAAGGAACAGATAACATAGATGAGGGTAAAAAATCCAAAAAAGAATAATTTTTTCTACTATTACTACAATCTAGAGTTGATACAAAATCAAAGTATGAAAAAAGCTTCCAGGCAAGGTATTAGTGCAGAGCTATCATAACAACCCTTTCAAATTTTTTCAGGTTTGTGCTTTTCATTGTAATGCTGTAAATATTCAGATTCATTTTTAAATATTTTATTACATTTACTACACATAACAGGTTCATCGTTCTCATTTTCCATTTCTACCTAATACAAAGGCAAGGTGGTTTAAGAATTTAGGGATATTGTCAGGTTTATTATGCCATCTATCTGCCTATCTGAATATCTTATCTCTTACTAGTGTTAATGAAATTAGTTACAGGATCGAGAACTAGTCTACGGCAAAAGATACTTTTACGCAAGTTCGATAGCTTGTTATTTTTCCTGATGTGGGATCTATATTGGCAGTCATATCGGCAACTTCTATACCGTGAATCCCATGCAAGGTCTTCTTTGCTTCATCTACTGCGACTTGAGCTGCGTCTTCCCATCCTTTGTCCGAGCTGCCTATTATTTCAATTATCTTTGCAACATGATGAGTCATAAAGAAAGGTAATGCACCTCATCTGTTATAAGACTTTTGTAGTATATAGTTAAACCAGAAGGGAATATCTAGAGAATGCGACAAAGATCAAGGTAAGCAACAATTAAAAATGATGCTTACTACATTTTTATCATGATCCGACATAATAATAGAAAAGCCGGAGATATAGTACGCGTTCCTCTTTTGCTTTTCGTTTATTTTGTGTTATTAACAGTTCTACCCGCACAACTATTCCACAATTTGACTATCTCATATGCATATGATCCAGAGCCTGACAACCTATTATCTGAAGGCGGACAGATATGTCCACTTGAATCTGAGTGTGATAAACAGGATGAAAATCAGACAGATACTCACAATATGACTCAGAACGTTCCAAGTACAGGAAAATCGGATAATGGACAAGGTTCAATAGCTGGTCCAATAATAAATAATTCAAACGGTACTCAAAATGAAACCAACTTGGATAATATTACCTCTCTTGACGGCCAAATCAAAAATTCAACTCAAAAAATGATAAGCATTACTACTGATAAGCAAATTTACAATCCAGGAGAAAAAGTCGGTATCTCAATAAACAATACAGGATCAGAAGAATTAACATTTCCAAATTCTGCGTTGGGACTTACCATAAGAAACTTGGCATCCAATGAATTATATCCAATTCTATCAGCACAGGTAATAACAATTCTGAGTCCAGGAGATTCAAAATCCCTTCAATGGGATCAAATGGGTATAGACGGAAATCAGGTACCCTCGGGAAATTATACGGCCTCAGTAAATTCAGGTATTAATACGGCTGAAACAACCTTTTCGATTAAATAAATCATGCTTTTGATATCCTGAAAATTTGTTGTTGCTGGAGATTTTCGCAGTTTTGCAATTTCTTTCTCTCGTAAGCCATTGATCATGTCATATTACAAGTAAAACCAAAAGGTCTCTCCATATCGCATTCATGGGCCCGGAGGGCTTCGATCCCTCGATCTGTGGTTCCGAAGACCACTGCGATATCCTGGCTACGCTACGGACCCTCTCTTTCTAACTTTAAAATTAGAATCAAGGTTCTATATCAATTGAGCTAGTTGGTATTTGATCTTTAAAGATTCAAATGAAC
This sequence comes from Nitrososphaeraceae archaeon, assembly GCA_036566445.1. Classification (GTDB taxonomy): domain Archaea; phylum Thermoproteota; class Nitrososphaeria; order Nitrososphaerales; family Nitrososphaeraceae; genus TA-21. The sequence goes on along the minus strand of DATCWH010000036.1, from coordinate 3,863 downwards.
CAAATGAAATCAATTAATAACAATCAATTTATTATATCAAATATTTCTGAGTAATTGTAATTAGTTGAAGGTATCCAACAGAATATCCAATGTAGAATATGCCATCAGAGACATAACACTACATGCAAGACAATATGAAAAATCTGGAAGAAAAATAATCTACCTAAATATTGGCGATCCGGTAAAGTATGATTTTCCGACCCCGGATCATATAAAAAGAGCATTAACAGATGCGATTTTAAACAATTTCAATTATTATGCAGATTCAGAAGGCATTTTAGAATTAAGGGAGGCCATCGTAAAGAAGGAATCACAAAAAGGACTATCCATAACTGTCGAAGATGTTCTTGTCACCAATGGTATTTCTGAAGGACTAGATATGGTAGCTGCATCCATAGTGGAACCAAATTCAGAGATTTTAATGCCCGGACCATATTATCCACCTTATGCTTCATACGTAAAATTTTACGGAGGCAAACCCATAGAATTTAAGCTTACAGAGGATGGAACACCTGATCTAGATGATCTCAAGTCAAAGATTACACCAAATGCAAGAGCGTTGTGCATAATTAATCCGAACAATCCTACCGGTGAGGTATTTAACAGCAAGAACCTTAAGGAGTTAATTGATGTTGCTGCTGAGCATGATATGTACATAATATGTGATGAAATATACGATAAACTGATATTTGATCAGGAATTTACTGGCATTGGTAAAGTGGCAAAAGATGCGCCCGTAATATTACTTAATGGTTTTTCAAAAGTTTATCTCATGACAGGATGGCGTTGTGGGTATATATGCATGAATAGCGATTGTCAAAAATTAGAAGATATAAGAAACAATATTCCAAAACTGGCAAGAGTTCGTATTGCTGCTAATCTTCCGGTACAAAAAGCTGCAGTAGCAGCTCTGCAAGGACCACAAGGATATATTGCTGAAACTGTAACTAAATTAAGGAAAAGAAGAGATTTAGTAGTGAAACGTTTAAATGAAATAGATGGAATTTCCTGTAAATTACCAAACGGCGCATTCTACACATTTCCAAAAATTCTTCTTACACGTTGGAAAGATGATAAAGATTTTGTTCTTAATCTACTGAACAAAACCGGTATTCTCACAGTGCACGGTTCAGGTTTTGGGGAATTGGGAAAAGGTCATTTTAGAATCGTTTATCTTCCAAATGAACAAGTACTTGAAGAAGCAATGGACAGGCTCCGTAATTTTATGAATAGCAATAATCGAAACTAAAGGTTCTTATCGATCACTGTTAAGATCAGTTACTAATTTTTGTACTATCGTCACTATCCACCTTTCTTCTAAATTTACCCCAATACAGTAATATTCCTCCTCAACCAACATTGCTATTACAAATTTTTCATTCGTCACTGAATTGCTTGTAAAATTATCAAGATAGAAGCCAACAGACAGTTCTGTTGAATAAAGATAAAGGTTCCTTAACGCAATAACTGTCGCCATCACAATAAATAGGACTCCCATACCGTACATCCAATTTTTGGCATGCTTAGTAGGCGCATTTCTATTTTGGAATGGGCTCAAGTAAGTTTTATTCCGGGGTGTTTGATTTTGTTCTTTTTGGATGCATTTAGCAACATTGGAGTGAGAACCTCTGCCTGATAACTAAGTGACAATGACCCGAGATATAGTGGTCTGAGACCCTTTATTTCTCCTATCAACTGATTTAATTTTGTAATGGCATCGTGATCGTTACCGCAAACAAAGGTATCAGAGTCAAGACTTTCATTAATATTCTTTAATCTCACTTCAGAGATCGTATGAAATGCAGATACAATTTTCTTCTCTGGAAGATTTTCTGCCAAAAGATAAGCTGCAGATTTCATATTTTTTTCAAAAGGGATATATGCAAAACCATCATCATTTCTTTCCATAGGAACTATTGGTGAGACTATTATGCAATCTTTTCTTATACTATTGGAGATAGATTCACAAGTTAGTTTTATTGATTCATAGGGGATAGAGAGTATCAAAATATCCGAATCACTTGACGAAGCAATGTAATCAGCACCTTTGATTGTTCCTTTCATACTATTTCCATAAGACGCTAATGCTGTATTCATATACTGCTCAGCTGATCTTATAGCTTTTTGTGCATCACGAGATCCAATAGTAATGTCATGGTTCACAACCCATCTAAGAGCAAAACCTTCTCCCATTCCACCAGTACCACCAATTATTGAAATTTTCATTAATTATCTGTCATAAAGTGTCGGAGCATCCTAATTAAGCTTATAATCTAAATTGTTTTATCGAACAAATTCGTTATGATTTTCAATTAAGATGATTAATTGATATTGAGGAGAAAAAAGTAAAATGACAAGAAATTGCTATAAGGATTACGATATTTATCAATGGAAAAACAAATTTAAGACTTGATTTATATTAATTTGAGTTGTTTTGCCGCTTATAGTTTTTGTGCGCCACGGAGAAGCAGACAATAATGTCAAACGAGTCCTAGTTGGAAGACACATTGAATCACATCTCACAGAATGTGGAATACAGCAAGTCATAGATACCGGTCAACATTTAAAGAAACTGAAAATTGATAGAGTGTATGTCAGTCCAGTAACGAGAGCCATTGAAACTGCCAAGATAATTTGTAAAATAAATCAACTGGAATATCAAACCGATGAAAGATTATATGAAATTGAATTGGGAGATCTTGTGGGTATGAATTATGACGAAGTGATCGAAAAACACGGAAATCTTTTTTTGAAATTTTACAGTGGAGATGATCCAATACTTGATAGTTATGGTATCGAGAGTTTTTCAGCAGTGAAAAAAAGAATCCAGAATTTACTTGATGACTCTATGAAAAATTGTCCAAATAAAAATTTGCTATTTGTAACCCATTTAGATCCAATCAAAGCAGCGGTATCCATCATGTTGGGTCTTCCCCCCGAAAGTCTGTATGGATGGCATATACGTAATGCTTCAATGACCATTCTCAAACACGAAAATAATACCCTTTCACTTTCAGGGGTTAATGTAATGGGATTTCATAGATATATCGATGAATGAATGGTTAATACGATACTTACAAAAACCTTAAATTAGATGTAGATGAGTAGTGACCTCGGACAAGGAAATTTGATGTCACCAAGATCAAATATATGGTTACTCCTTTTGTTGTTTTCACCTGTTGTCCTGTTAGTTCTTTCTTCATTTGACAATGTCTTTGCACAAGAATCAGAGGAATATGTTGTCAGAAGAGTGGAAATTTGGGCATTATTCTACAGGCTAATGGTTGCGGCCTTTGTAGTTGGAGCTGTAGTTCAAGGTGCTATAGTGTATGTATGTTGGCGATTTAGAGAATCAAATAAGAAAAATAGGATAAGAGAAATTGAGGGTGTATAAAAATGGGTCATGCAACAATTGAATGGGTGTATGTCGGTGTTGTCATATCGCTACTTACATGGGTGGGGGCTGAATCCTGGAATGTGGAAAGGACAGTTGAGCATGTTCCACCGGAGGCAGAAACAATTAAGGTCACAGGTCAGCAATGGTTCTGGACCTTCGAACATGAAGATGGCAAGAAGGAAACTGGTGAGCTTCACGTAAAACAAGGAGTTCCCTACAAGTTTGAGCTTATCTCTAAGGATGTTGTTCACGATTTTAACGTACCTGATTATGTTATTCTTATGGACGCCGTTCCCGGTAGAGTAAATGTAGTATGGAATATGTTTGACACCCCGGGTGAGTATCGTATTCAATGTAGAGAGTATTGTGGATTCGGACATGACACTATGAAAGCAAAATTATTTGTTGAACCATTTTCACAGACTGCCGAAGCAGCAGAAAATGCTACTTCAGCTCAAGCACCAGC
>DATCWH010000008.1:0-44293 GCA_036566445.1 Nitrososphaeraceae archaeon | reverse complement strand
TTCCCGGCTGTTTCTTCGGCCTTCTCATCGATAGTATCTTCATCGAAGCCTTCGCTTTCAACAAGGTCCTTTACAAGATCCTCCATTTCTTCTTCCTGCTGACTTGCTTCGTCTTTCATTTTCGATAGCTTTTTCATTTGTTCAGGTTTCAGTAGACCTTTCGAATCCAAATCTTCTACAGCCTTTTGCGCTGCTTTTTCCAACCCCAGGGCTTCACCTATTTTTTCTTGTATCATTTCCTTATCTGCCATGTTACTATAGATTGTATTTTATAACTTAATAATTAGTGATCTAGTAAAGGTCAGAGGTCGAGATTTGTTCCATCTTAAATGTACACAGTTTCTTTACTTGATGGTATATTATCAGGTTAAATTTATGGGATGACAAGGCGTCTGGACGTAACTTATATTCTGACAAGATATAAAATGAACTATTAGCGGTTATTTCGGAAATGGTTGATAACACCTTTGCTAACCAAGATGCTTTTATGCAGCTTCTTGGTCTGGAAATTTATATATCTGGTTAAATAGTTTAACGCATCTAAAAAGATATGGAAGACACTTTTGATAAACTTGGATAAGCAAAGACGTTGGCAAAAATGTTACTGACAAGGACACCTATTTGGGAAAAGGAAAGCAAACACAAAAGTGAAGGTGAGCGTGAGATAACGAGAACTAGCCACCAGAACAAAGCTGGCACTAATTTATTTAATATCTTAATTTTATGATACGGGGTGTTAGTAGAGCTCATGTGGGCAAATAAATTGAAGCTACATATTTTACAACATACTCGTGCTCTAACGTTACTGGCATAACGAACAGTGCATTAAACAAGAATCTTAGGAGCAGGACAATAACGATTATCACAATTATAATAATCGCAATATAAATCAGGGTACTTAATACAATTAAGACGTACAGCGCGTAAAACTATAAATAAGTTTTATATGCTAAGATTACAACATTTTTATAGATTGTTGCTGTTTATTAGGCACTTTAACGCGTGAAATCCATGAAGGCATACCTTATACTGGGTTGAACGCTTGACATGAATGTTCGGACATAACTCTTCCATCCTTACAGCATATTCATTATAGGCAACAACTGTATAAAACATCTTGAGAGCATAGCGGGTTGCATCAAATCAATCAAACGTGCTACCTGATATCTCGTCTCGTCTTTGTCTTGTCTTCAGTTCTTTATGTTCCACTCGACCAGTTCGATTAATATACTATGTTGCTAATAATTTGGTTACTACAACAGCCTAACTTCTCGTTATCTCTGAGCTGTTTGTATTTGTTTTTGCCGTTTTATTTTCGTGAAATACCTTAAAAGAATTTTTTGATCAGTCAAACCGCCTTTTCTCCAAACTAGTTTATACACGATAAGTGATATCAGATACCATATTATAGTATTAACAAGTATAGTAACAAGAAAACCTAGATAGTAACTCATAATTATCCCCGTAACCATACCGCCTATTAGGAAGGGAACTTGCCGTTTAATCGCCGCTATCGTCATATGATCCATTAATTTATACTACAATACTATCATACACAACAAGCCTTAATAAATACCAGCAAGACGTTATATATTTTTTAGTTTGAAAGATTGTAGCGGAACTGAGCCTTATGGCTAAAGAATGAATTGTTTGAAATTCGCTTTCCAATTGCGTTTAATTGACTTCGTTAATTGATATTATGGATTTTCCATACGGGGTTTATCGATTTTTTGGTTTCCAGACATTTATACTAGATTAGTGCAGAATCAACAGGCATAATTAAATGGGTATCGATGTGGTCTCTAAAAGCAGGCTTGTCGGCATAGTAGATGACGAACAAGACATCACTAAACTTTTCCATGATGCATTGGGCGTTATTAATGGTATTACAATTTTTACATTCACAGATCCAATTATGGCTCTTGAACATTTTACGATCAATAAAGAAAAGTACGTGTTAGTGATATCCGATTTAAGAATGCCTGGTATAAATGGAATGGAATTGATAAAGAAGATAAAAAATGTAAATCTATTTGTAAGAACGATACTAATGACAGCATTTGAAATTGACGATAAATTATTTCAAGAATATACAAAAAAGGGATTAATAAATGGATTGCTTCAGAAGCCAATCCGTTTAGTTAATTTGCAAGAAGAAGTAAATAATCAATTACATACATACGAGTTTCAAAAACAAAATTCTTTGATAAAAATTTGATGAACCATGTGCGTTTCGCAGATTAGAATATTTGGGTGATAGTCTTCGCATCTATTTCACTAGGTTAAACTTACAAGTTTCTATACGATCCAGTCCAACTAAATAACAATGACTTTATCCTTATGATAATCATAGATTTTCTGCTGTTGTTCAGCCGTAAACATTAAATTAAAATCTAGTTTGTGATACAAGCATATTTGTTTCCAATTCTCATTTCCAAGACCATCACGTGATAACGCATCATACTTTAAGAGATCATTGATAGTCCGAAGATGATTATATAGTGACATATCTGCAATAACAATTAGATTTTTTTTCTTATGAAAAGCTCGAATCTTATTTATGAACTCTTTTAGACCAAATGCGGCTGGCATGCCCAAATACGGGTTATCAATTACTTTGGCGAAATCTATCAGTGTCAGTGAATTGTTCCGTTCATATTTTCTTACATCTATCCCCTTTATTATTAATTCTTGTCCCACTTTGTCTGTTGTATCATAGTAAGGAAGAAACAAAACTGCAACATTGTTCTCCTCAATCGTCATGCGTACGTACTCGGCATAAATTTCTCTTACTGTTTCTATATTAGAATATAAAATAAGATAATGATAACCTAAAGGCATTTTTAGTAATCGAAGAATTATTTCATTTGAGATACCATCAGAATTGTGGTGCTGATTTTTGGGGTGTTTCACTTGAAACTAGTTGCACCACATAGTATTTTTGCGCTATACGTCTTTATTTGCAAAATTTGCTAATGACATATCCCGGAATGACTTGAATATTTTAATTATACTCTGCAAAATTAAGAGCACGGTAGACACCAATTGAATTAGGACCATAATCACATTTAGTCGAAGATTGCAAATAATATTGTTGACAATGAATAAAGGCAGGGAATTACATAGTTTACTTGTTTTCTTAAACGACTTCCCGTGTTAATAACATGAATAACTTATCTGCGACGTTTTCAGGACTTATTGGCTTGAGAGTAAATTCATCTGCACCATAATCTATTATCTTAGTTTTCTCAGTATCTTCATCTGCTATTACTAGTATTCTTGTCTCAGCGTTACTTCTTTTCACGTTAACAATTAACATCGCTCTTCCTTCTAGTGCTACTTGTTGACTCATTATTACAACGTGCATCTTTCGGTCTCCCAATTCAGTTACTTTAGATAAACATTCTTTTGCTGTGCCGGCTTTATAGACTTCATAACACTTTAACCATAACAGGCCTGCCAGGTTTGTAATGGCGTCATTATCCTCCATAACTATCATAACTCGAGGTTTGTCTACAGGTATTCAATGTCAATAGAAAATATCAGATAATAAGTGTAGCGTAAGAATAGAGTCGACTAAAATCTCAACTTCTAAATATGCTTAAAAAGATCCGCTATACTCCTGGTTGTAACTGGCTAGCCGTATTTGTTAATTTTTGTTGTTAATTTTTCAAGTTGGTTTATTTTAAATCTCGAATGTTTTTATATCGTTCTGAAGAATCTGCGGGCTCAGTTGATACTCCGGCCATTCTCTTATCTACTAATCTTATCTTGTTTATTGGTGAACCAGTTTGATCACTCTCTGGGGGTTCTTCTCCATAAAAGAATTTATCATGAATTTGTTCTTCATTGCTACTTAACCATATGTATTCACCATCATAAGCGTCGGCTATATTTTTGGGTATCCAAAAAGCTTTCTTACTGACAAGTCCTTTTTCTATTTTGAAATGATTGTCAGAGATCCTTTTGATTCGTCCGAGTTTTTTATCGTCGTTAGACTTAACTTTCTTATCCTTCAGTTCGCTCCATAAAACAGTAGGTCCTGCTATGTTTTCTTCGGGCATAACTAATAAGGATCAACATCGGATATAACGATTTAGCCTCTGAAGGATAAATCGTTAAATCCAATATTGCACAGATTAATGTACTATTCATGGCAAAGGTAAAAGTTTCTGGCAAAAAAATGATAAACAAAAGTGTTAAATCAATTGATGGGAAAGACTTGGGCAAGATAAAAAATATTACTGCTGATTATATAGAATTAAAACATGGGAGTACTCACTACTTTATTCCAAAATTACACATAAAGGAGTTTGATAAAGAAGACCTTTATGTGTTACAAACAAAAGACGAAATTAAAGACAAATATGAAAGAGATGATCCTCCATTACAGTCTGAAATTCAAGAAGGTGAACAATCAGGAAAGGGACATGCTGGTTATCATGAAGTGATACCATTTATGGCAAAGGAACCGGGTTTGCAATTAAAGGGAAAAGATTCTGGAGACGTTCTAACAATACCTTGGGAGGATATAATACATAAACACGTAAGGACAGTTGATAATGTAGATATTGGTGACGTAGACAGGGTAGGAAATGAATTCATTGTTGTTAGGGAGGGTGTTGCAAACATTCACTTGTATTATATTCCAAAACAATACTTTACCAATTATGACGGAAGCTCCCTATGGATTGATGTAGCTAGCGGACTAGTCAGTCCCAAATTCGAACGAGAAGATGAACCAACTCGGGAAGAAATTGAAATGTTGTTGCATGAAGTACCAGACAAAGAGAACAGGTAAATTTTGAGTTTTAAGCCAATAATTTGCAGATTCGTCACCTGTTTTTATTTAGGGAGCGCAGGCTGAATATATTATTTGATTCTAGTTATTAGTATCTCTCGCCAGACATAACGACATAACGACTAATCCTGATTCCCTAGTTGTCATAAGCTGTTTTTACCTTTTTTAGTATATTGTAAAAAATTTTCTCTAATGTCCTTACCTTCTATCTTATAAAAACCAAAGAATAACTCTAGTTTACTCACATAAATCCTTCTGGTTTCATCTGATTTGATACCATACATGAATGGAGAAAATGCGTCTTGTTGGTTTTGCTGAGCCTGGAATTCGAGCAATATTACATTAATTGTGAATAGGATCCTAATAAACACACGTTATCATTTGGGTCCAGAGGGATTTGAACCCTCGACCAACTGCTCCGCAGGCAGCCATTCTATCCAAACTGAACTATGGGCCCTAATGTTGTAATAGTAATTCCTTATATGAACTAGTTGCATAATTTTTGATCATACTAGATTTAGATTTAGATCCATAAATTGAAAAGGAGAAAGGACTAATATGAGTTTCATTTTCTCAAACAATATATGTAGATAAATTTGATTATCATAAGTAAATCGATCTGATATGGCAAGCTCCTTTCTTGAAGAAATTGAAGAACGCATAGTGCTTTTTGATGGCGCTATGGGAACTGAAATACAGAAACTCAAACCAAAACCGGAAGATTTTCCAAACAACAAAGATGGATTCAACGATGGACTTGTTTTATCCAGACCTGAGTGGATTGAAAATATACATATGAGTTATTTGGAGGCTGGATCGGACTGCATCGAAACGAATACCTTTGGAAGTAACCAAATAAAGCTACAAGAATATGGATTTGGTGAAGAAACAGTATCAATAAACAAATCAGCAGCAGAACTTGCAAGCAGAGTAGCTAAGAAATTTACAAATGGAAAAAAGTATGTAGCTGGATCAATGGGCCCTACAGGATATCTACCAAGCTCAAACGATCCTGATTTGGGTAATGCTAGTTTGAATACCATTACAGAAGCGTTTGATTTGCAAGCCCAGGGCCTAATATTAGGAGGTGTCGATGTTCTGCTTATAGAGACGAGTCAGGATATATTAGAAGTTAAACTTGCTATAACGGGATCATTCAATGCGATGGAAAAAACTGGAATAAAAGTGCCAATAATATCTAATGTAACTTTGGACAAATATGGCAAGATGTTACTTGGGACAAATGTGCAGTCAGCCTACACTACCGTTAGCGATATGGGAATTTCTGTTTTTGGTTTAAATTGTTCCACCGGACCGGCTGAAATGGAATCAAGTATAAGATGGCTGGATGAACAGAATGAACTACCAATATTGGTCATGCCAAATGCGGGTATGCCAATAAATGAAGGTGGTACGGCGATTTACAAAATGAGTTCAGAAGAAATGTCATATCAACTACGAGAGTTCTCGCACAAATACAAGAGAGTGAGAATGATAGGAGGTTGTTGTGGAACAACCCCTGAGCACATTAGAGAACTCAAGAATACACTAGAATCGTATAACTTATAATTCACAAACTAATAATTTACAATATAACCATTAAATGGACTTGAAACATGTACCCCGCGTCAGCTCAGCGTTAAAGGCTGTAGATTTAGTGCAGATTCCTCCGCCATTAATAATAGGAGAACGTCTAAACACACAGGGTTCAAAAAAAGCAAAAAGACTAGTATTATCAGATGATTTTGACGGTCTGATAGATCTTGGTAGAGAACAAGTAAGTGATGGGGCACATTGTATCGATGTGTGCGTAGCAACAACCGAAAGGTCCGACGAACTCGAATTTATGAAAAAGTTGGTCAAAAGATTAAGCCTTGAAATCGATGCGCCATTAGTAATTGATTCAACTGATCCTAAAGTAATTACTGATGCAATTTATCAAATTCCAGGAAGACCTATCATCAATTCAATCAACCTTGAGGGAGATGGCTCGCGTTTCCATTCTCTGGCACCACTCATGGCAAAATTTGGAATTCCGTCCATTTCAATGTGCATAGGACCAAATGGAATGGCCAAGACATCAGATGATAAAATAAAAGTAGCAAGGTTACTCTTTGAGACCGGAAAAAAATATGGATTAAAACCATGGCAATACATATTTGATGTACTTACATTCACATTAGCGACTGGGGAACAAGAATATGCAAATTCTGCAGTTGAAACATTAAAAGGAATTTCCTTCGTTAAAAAAGAGATTGAAGGTTGTTTTACCACTCTAGGATTAAGCAATATTAGCTTTGGCCTTCCTGTAAATGCTAGAAAAATCGTCAATTCAGTATTTTTGCATCATGCATTAAAAGCAGGACTTGATACAGTAATTATTAATGCAAAGGACATAATCCCCGTAGGAGAAATTAAAGAGGAACAAGTTAAACTTGCAGAGGATCTTATATTTAATAGGCATTCTAGCGCACTTTCTGAGTTGATTTACTATTTTGAGAATAAGGATGCCACAGTTAGTAAGAATACACAAAAGTTAGAAGAAATAAGCAAAGACTGGGATTTTGACAGACGTTGTTACTATCGCATAGTAAATCGGATCAAGGATGGAATTGAGGATGATGTAGTAGGATCTATTACTAATAAACTTGAGAAAAAACTAAGGGTAAATCCACAAAATATTAAAAGGAAGACATTGCTAAGGCAGCATCCGGAGGTAACACATGAAGCAGCGGTTGAAACTCTTAATGAGGCATTACTCCCCGCAATGAAGGAAGTTGGTGATAGGTTTGGAGCAGGTGAGTTAATTTTACCTTTTGTACTGAAATCAGCAGAATGTATGAAATCGGCGGTATCGGAACTGGAGAAATATCTTGTCAAGAAACAAGGGGTAAGCAAAGGTAAACTAGTTCTCTGTACAGTATATGGTGACGTGCATGATATAGGTAAGAATCTTGTAAAAACAATTTTCTCAAACAATGGCTATACAGTTTATGATCTTGGGAAACAGGTCCCAATCCAACAAATTGTAGACAAAATCAAAGAGGTGCAGGCAGACGCGGTTGGATTGTCAGCATTATTAGTTTCAACTTCGAAACAAATGCAGTATTTTATCGAAAAAGCAAAGGAACTAAACATCAATATTCCAACTCTATGCGGAGGTGCGGCCATAAATAGTAATTACATAAATAGAATTGCAAAGGCAGATGAAGTGTACAAGGCGGGAGTTTTCTATTGTAAAACGGCCTTTGATGGACTAAATACTATGAACAAATTGAGATCTTCAGAAAGAGATAACTTCATTCGGGAGTGGAATAACAAGATAAACAAATTTGAAGAAAGGAAAACAATAGGAATAAAAAGCGATATAGATAATATAATTAGTAAAATAAAACCGACAATTCCACCAACAGTACCAAATATAGATACTCCAATAAAACTAACAGCTTCAGAAATTAACCTTGATGAAGTTTGGCAGTATCTGAACAAAAAGTCACTTTTTGTTCTATCATGGGGTATTAGAGGAAAAAGTGCAACTGAAATGATTGGTGATCCAGAAGCACTACTTTTAGAATGGAAGAGGAAGGTAATAGATGAGGGTCTCTTCTCACCAAGTGTTGTCTATTCTTATTTCAAATGTCACAACGAAGGTAACAAGCTTGTTGTGGAATCGGGCAGACATGGTGAGGTGGTTTTTGAGTTTCCAAGATCATCCAAACCAAAACGCCTTTGTATTACTGATTACTTTGGAAAACAAGATATTGTTGCTTTCCAAGTAGTCTCAGTCGGTCAAAGAACAATTTCTAAAATTGAAGAATTAAATTCAAACAATGAGTATACAGACGCCTATTACCTTCATGGCCTGGCAGTGGAAACAGCCGAAGCTCTGGCGGAGTGGGTCCACAATAGAATACGAAGAGAATTAAATATTGATAAAAATAGAGGGCTTAGATATAGTTGGGGATATCCAAGTTGTCCTGATACTATGCAGCATTATTTAGTATGGAAACTAATTGATCCAACTACTTGTGGCATCAGCCTTACTTCCGCAGGTCAAATAACTCCTGAATATTCTACTGCCGCCATAGTAGTTCATCATCCGAAGGCAGAATATTTTATAATATAGACAAAATAACAGATTTGAGATAAATGACAATAAATGATTTTATCTTCTCATGTGCAACAGATAACGTACCGGCATATTTCACTTATGAAGGAGAAAGCATGCTCATTGTACAATCAAAGGAGGGATCAAAAAATAAGAAAAATGATTTTGAAAATATTGAGGGTTTTATGAGCGCGCTGATATCACATGAATCTGTGCACGTAGTAATAGCAAAGTTGGTAAATAGTCAGATTTCCGATTCATTAGATGACGTTGAAATTATCGTACAAAGATTTGGTAAGAAATTTCAAGTTAGTCTAAATAATATGTTCTTTTCGACAGATTTTAGTGGGATTATCACAACTTAATATTTTCATCTTTGTTACTATCTTAGCATGCATCCTTTAGTGATGTAACATAATTTTTTAATATATCTTGCAAGTGGTGAATATTATTATCTTTATTGCTATTTATCATCTGGATTATAGCACTTCCAACAATAACTGCATCAGCTCCAAAATTAGACATAAGTTTTATGTGATTTGGAGTACTTATTCCAAAACCCACAGAAATATTATTTCTGTTTGAACTTAATTTTTTTATGTTCTTAATCGCAGTAAGTGTGTGTTTATCAAAAGAATTTCTGATTCCAGTGGTACCATATACGGAAACTACATAGACAAAACCTGTTGAAACATTGAGCGTTTTTCTGATTCTAAAATTCGAAGTATTTGGTGCAACGAGAAAAACAGATGCCAATTCGAGCTTTTTTGAATACTCTAAATATTCTTTTGATTCTTCGATAATCATATCAGGTAGAATAAAGCCATCTGTTCCTGTATCCTTTGCAGTTTCCATGAATTTCTTGAACCCATTTTTTTGCAGAATATTGGAATATGTCATTATAAGTATTGGAAGACCTGGATACCTTTTCCTTGTCTTTCTTATTAGATTCAAACAAATATCTGGATTAATCCCATTCTGTAACGCTCTGAAGGATGCCTCCTGAATTATTGGCCCGTCGGCAATTGGATCTGAAAATGGAATTCCTATTTCTATAATGTCAGCGCCACCATCAACAACAGATGAAATTATTTTTTCGCTAGTTTTTAGATCCGGATACCCTCCCATAACATAGCATATGAGACCTTTTTCCTTCTTTGATTTTAATTCAGAGAATTTTTTCTCAATTCTATTATTCTGTAAATAAGACACTTAATTTGACCTGCGAATGTATTTTTCTCTAAACTTTATGACTTGATCTATATCCTTATCGCCTCTTCCGGACAATGTAACAATAATGTTTTGATCTTTTCGCATTTTTTTTCCCAACTTCATTGCATATGAAACTGCATGACATGATTCTAAAGCTGGTATTATTCCTTCCAACTTTGAAAGCTTAAAAAAGGCATCCAGTGCCTCGCTATCACTACAGGTAACATATTCTGCACGCTCGATATCTTTTAGCTGGACATGTTGAGGACCGACGCCCGGATAATCCAAACCTGCTGAGATGCTATGTGTGTCATTTATCTGTCCAAATTCATCCTGTAAAACATATGTTCTCATTCCGTGTAGTATTCCTTCAGATCCTACTTTCAATGTGGCCGAATGTTTTCCTGTTTTGATACCTAAACCACCAGCTTCAACTCCATACAAAGATACATTGGGATCATCTAGAAATGGGAAGAAAGTTCCCATTGCGTTACTACCACCACCTACACAACAGATAAGTGCATCTGGCGATCTAGTTGAATTGTTTTTTAACTGTGATTTGATTTCTACCCCTATTACGGTCTGAAAATCTCTTACTATCATAGGATATGGATGCGGACCTACCACTGAACCTATCAAATAGTAAGTATCTTTTACATTTGTTATCCAATCCCGTAACGCTTCATTTATTGCATCCTTCAAAGTTTTTGTTCCTGAATCTACAGGATGTACTTTTGCTCCCAGGAGCTCCATTCTGAATAAATTTAATTTTTGTCGTTCAATATCTATAGTTCCCATGTAGATTTCTGCCTTCAATCCAAGAACAGCTGCGGCCATTGCCGTTCCTACCCCATGTTGACCTGCACCAGTTTCAGCTATTATTCTTTTTTTACCCATTTTCTTAGCTAGGAGACACTGTCCCAAACAATTATTGGTTTTATGTGCTCCACCATGTAAAAGATCTTCTCTTTTAAGAAAAATCCTTGCACCGCTGACATAATCTGTCAGATTTTTGGCAAAATAAAGTGGGGTAGGTCTTCCAGCATAATTTTCAAGATAATAATTGAGTTCCTTCTTAAAATTTGAATTATTGCTTATTTTTTCGTACGCATCTTCAAGTTCACTGATTGCCGGCATCAAAGTCTCGGGGATATACTTTCCACCATATTTTCCATATTTACCATCTATTGGTAACTCTTGTAAGTTGGTCATTGTAATATACTCACTAAATATGCCTTTTCATGCAATATTTTACGCATGACATAACTCCTTTATCTTTTCAAAAACATTTCCAGATTCCATAATGCTTGTGCCAACAAGAAATGCATCAACTCCAATTGATCTTAATTTCGTAATCTCATCTGAGTTGGATATTCCACTTTCACTTATTATAATATTGTTTTGTTTATCGAATTTTTGTAGTAGTGTAATAGTAACGTTAATGTCAACTTCAAGAGTATTCAAGTTTCTGTTATTAATACCAATAAGCTGCTTTTTATTTTTCAACACTTCTCCAAATTCATCTTCTGAGTGAACTTCAGTAATGACTTCCAAGCCTTTTTTCATGGCATAATCATAGAATTTTTCTAGGCTTCCTTCAGTAAATCCCTTATCGAAGAACGATTTGATCAACAAGATGGTATCAGCACCTATTTTCTTTGCTGCATCAATTTGAACGTCGCTAACTATGATATCTTTCATTAATAGAGGGACATCAACACTTTTTCTTATAGATGCAAGATTATGAATAGAACCATCGAACAAGTAGGGCTGAGTCAGGACAGAAATTCCGACTGATCCAGAATGAATCATTTGTATAGCCAAATCCTTGGAATTTATCCTTGATTGATCGAGGATTCTACCTTTTGAGGGCGACGCAAATTTTATCTCTGAAATTATGGGAACGTGATTGCACATCATGATTATTTTTTTCAGTGAGATTACTGAATGACTATCATAATCATACATGTCTGCATCATACAATCCCTCGTTGATTGCTTTGTAAGAATTATCGGCCAATGTTTTTAGGCCCGTTTCACTAGAAAAAAATTTACTCAAGGTCACATCAGACAGTAATTTCAGTCTTAATCATATAACTGTATTACTAAATCATCAGATGCAAATTTTACTAGAGTATTTAGGAAATATTGAAGTGATAAAATGATATCCCGATGAGTCAAAAATGAAAATGACAATACAGTTTGAATTGGCCACAAAATCATGATTAATTAATAAATATATTATGATCATGCTATCAATCTAATTGAGAATTGTCAGAAAGTAAGATATTCCTAGATAGGTCTAAATTATCATCAAGATACATACCTGATGAGCTTCGTCATAGGGAAAAAGAGATGTCGCTGCTTCTAACGATGTTTAAAGATTCATACATCAAACCGGATGAATTCTTGTTTTCGACTCCACAAATAGTAGGAAGATCAGGAATTGGAAAGACATCTACAATATTAAAATTTTCAAACATATTGGAGAGTGAATTTAAAAAATCTGGATTAACACTTAAAGTTGCATATATAAATCTAAAACTACAGGGGGGCAATAAATATGCAGTTTATAGGTTCCTTTTGGAAAAAATAGCTCCGGAACTCCCATCACAAGGCCTTAGCGCTGAAGAGATGTTAAGATATCTTCTTTCGTATTTGTATGAGAATAAGTTATACACTCTGATTATTTTGGATGAAATAGAGTTTTTGTTAAGGTCAAACAAAGACAGTGGTATAATTTATGATTTCACACGCCTCAATGAATTTGATTTATCAAAACACTGTAATGTTGTAGGTGTTATCTTCATAGCAAGAAGCACCGATTTTCATGATAAAATTGAAAGTTCAGAATTAAGTACTTTAGGTAGGATACCAATAGAATTTCTACCTTACTCTATAGAACAAATAAGCGACATTCTCATTACAAGATCTTCAGAATCATTCAATCCTAATGTTGTCGGTACTGATATAATCGATGAAGTATCACTTATAACAACATCTTCCCAGGTAGGAGGGGACGTTAGATATTCCTTGGACCTACTCCTATATGCAGGCAATCTAGCAGAAGCAAACGGAAGTGATCGAATCACATTAGACCAAATTCGCAAAGTACATGGTTACAATAAACCGTCGATTACAATTGACGATTTAAAAGAACTTCCCAAGAGTCATCTACTTACACTGATGGCCATTGTAAAAGTGCAAAATAAAAGAAAAAAGCAATATATTGAATTAAGGGAAATTCGCATGTACGCACTAGAGCTGGCTGATGAACATAAGATAAAAAAATATGAATTCGAGAATCACATGCACGATCTTCTTGATAGAAAAATAATCGAAATGAAATCATTAAAGGAAATCGGAATGAACATAACATCATTGGTTGAATTAGAACCTTTATTAGAACAACAAATAAATAAAAAATAAATGGATTTTGATAGCAAGACCATTATAGAAAATGGAATTGGAACAATAGGTAAAATCAAGATAATCAAAGCATTAGCTGAAGAAAATAAAATGGTAACTATTTATGTTCTTCATAAAAGAACAGGATTAAAAAGAGAAGATATCAAAAGAAATTTAAAAGATCTACTTAGTATTGATTGGATCAAGGAAAAACGAATGGCTAATACAATGTACCATCTTAACAGAGATAATGAGTATGTGAATGCAATCCTTAGTTTTTTTGCTAATGTAGGTTATATTGGACAATCTTGATATAGTTTTTTAGTCATATAAGAGATAAGAAAATCGTATTATGTAGTAGTTGAAATTTTTAATCATTGATTTTCGTTAATCTCCTCAAATTGCCAAATAGTCTAAAAACGATTAAAAAGGTGAGAATATAAAGTCTAATGTGCGGTATAGAACCAGTAAAAGTAAACCCAGTAACAAATTTCCAAAATTCATTTTTATTACTGGAGGAGTAATGTCAGGTCTTGGAAAAGGAATAGTTGCTTCTTCAGTTGCAAAGCTATTACAGCTAACTGGCTTAAAGGTAACCTGCACGAAAATTGATCCGTATGTAAATTACGATGCAGGAACGATGAACCCAACGGCACATGGAGAAGTTTTTGTTACAGACGATGGCGGGGAGTGTGATATGGATATGGGAAATTATGAGAGATTTCTTAATACTCCAATGACAAAATGGCATAACATTACTACTGGAAGGATCTACTCTGATGTAATAAGGGCTGAAAGAGAAGGCAAGTATCTGGGTCAATGCGTTCAGATAATTCCCCATGTCACCGACGTAATAAAGAACAGTTTGAAAAACCTGGCTAAAGGCTATGATGTTTTGGTTGTTGAATGTGGTGGCACAGTTGGTGACATAGAAAGTCTCCCATTTCTAGAATCTTTTAGACAAATGGAGTTAGAAGAAGGTGATTCAGAAACTTTATTCATACATGTAACCTTAGCTCCAATTTTGGATGTGGTTGGTGAACAAAAAACAAAACCCACACAACACAGTGTTCAGGAACTCCGAAGGATTGGAATTCATCCCTACATCCTGGCAGTCAGATGTCAAAAACCATTGAATAGAGAAGCAAGACACAAAATTTCAATGTTTGCCAGCATCAGAGAGCAATGTGTTATTTCATGTCATGATTGCTCTTCGATTTATGATGTCCCAGAAATATTAAAAGATCAGGGAATAATTGATGTAATCTCGGACAAGCTTGATCTGAAAAACCGTAACATAAAATGGACGGAATGGAAAAAAGTAACAAATTCGTTCTTTAATTTTTTAGGAAATGTCAACATAGGAATTGTTGGTAAATACGTAAATTTACCAGATAGCTATGTGAGCGTTTATCAAGCATTGCAACATTCATCTGCAAAGTTGGGTAGGAAATTAAATGTTGAATGGATAGATTCTGAAAAATTTGAAAATGGCCATAAAGATGAGCTGAAAGTTTTGAAAAAGCTTGATGGAATACTTGTTCCAGGAGGATTTGGAGCTAGGGGAAGTGAAGGAATAATAAATTCAATTAACTATGCGAGGGAGAAGAATATACCGTTTTTAGGAATCTGTTTTGGATTTCAATTATCGTTAATTGAATTTGCAAGAAATCAGTGTGACATAACTGATGCTAGTTCTCAAGAATTTAACCCTAATGACAATAATTCGTTGGTAAAATTTATGCCAGAACAGGAACATGCTCTTAACCTTGGTGGTTCAATGAGATTGGGAAAACATGATATAACAATAGTACCGAGGACCTTGGCCAACAAGATATACCAGAATAAAAAAATCCAACGAAGACATAGGCATAGATATGAATTGAATCAGGAGTACCGACAAATTTTAGAAGAAAAAGGAATGGTACTATCAGGCCATTCCGATATGGGCAGACGAATTGAAATTCTCGAAATTCCATCAAACAAGTTCTTTTTTGCTGTTCAATATCATTCTGAATTTAGCAGTATACCAGGTAGGCCTGAAGAAGCCTTTAAAGCGTTCATAACATCTGCATCGAGATCAGAGTTTTAGGTTTAATTCATACGTTTTTTGTCTGGCGTCACGTAATGAAGTCTTTTTCCTAACATACCCTCGTTGGATAAGGTGGCTCAGTGATAGTCTTATAGTCCTCTCCGGTAGCATCGTTCTCTTGCTCAGATCCTTTTGACTCAATTCACCTTCATATTCAAGTGTTTTTAAAATCAATTTAGCACTTGGCGGCATATCAAGTAAATCTTCTGCCAATTTTACCTTTTTAGCTATTATATCCATAGGCGAATCCTTAATCAATCTCACAAATTTTGCTGGGAATTCATGTTTTTCACATACAATGTTTTTTCTAACAGCTACCCTTTTTCCACCATCCAATATTACTTCACACAGATACCTACAGAGTATATCTTCAATTTCCAATCTATCGTTATTAGGGACTATAAGAGGTCTGCGAGTATTATCCATAGAATTAACTGGAACAATGACAAAGACCTGCGACCTTTGCAAAACCATTGGGCCTCCTGCGGACATACCATAAGCTGTCGATCCAATTGGAGTCGAAATGATAACTCCATCACTGTTATCATGCCAGATATCATTGCCATTAATTTTCAATATGTATTCCATCAGAGTTGCACTTTTTCTTGGAAAGAGAGAAACATCATTTAGAACCGGTTCAACTTCTTTGCCATCGACATTAACTGAAAGTCTGCATACATTATCTATTTCGTAATCACCTTTTTTTATTCTACCTATAGATTTTTTTAAATCTCTTACATCAATTTGACCTAAAAATCCGGTTGAATCTGATTCATAGATTCCCAGTACCGGGACAGAGAAATCCTTAACATAATGCGAATAATCAAGTATCGCCCGATCTCCACCAGCAGTAATCACAATATCCAGATTTGAAGTCATCATTTTATCAGATTTTTTTATTATCTCTGAATCGATATTTTCATCGTCTAAAATTTTCTTTATTTTATTTAATAGACTATCATCCCTGAAGCTTAGACTTGAGATAGCCACTTTCATTTTAATTATTAAAAGTCAACAGATACTCAAATTTAAACCTGATTTATTTCTTTGCTAAAGGATTTCATAATTCAATATATTGTAATAATACGAAGCATTCTCTTCTATTGCTGATTTGGAGGGTATTTTTTTAATTCCAATTTCTTTTGTTTGGAGGGATGCCGTCAAAGCTCCTGCCGCAAAACAGAATGCCCATATAGAATCTTTTTCTTTTATGATAGTGCACGCAAATGACGAAGCTATGATATCGCCTAGCCCTGTTGAGTCAGGAGTATCAACTTTGGGTACTTTTAACCAATAGTGCTTTTCCCTTTCAAGAAGATGAATAATCTGATCCTCTGTATATATTACATTGTCTATCCCATACTTGGAATGAATTTTTTTCATCCCATCTATACCTTGAAGACCGTTTGTAAAACAGGAAATTTCTTGGCCATCTAGTTTTATTCCATTTATATTATTGATGGGTATGTCCATATTCTTTCTTATTGAAATTCGCCCAGCGGAATCAACAGCTCTCGTATAACCCTGTGGATCCAGCATAATAAACTGATTCTTTTCTCTTCTGGAAGCAAGATATTGCAATATATCTAGAGATACTTCATCAAAAACGGGACTTATTATCCAAGAATCTGATTTCACTTTTTTTATTGCTCCAATATCTAATGCACTACATTTTGATTCGAGGATTAATTCACGATCATTTTCAAAGTTCCTTAAAATGAATCTGGTCGTTGGAAGACCGGAGCAGTGAGACTCATTCAGAGAAATTCCTTGTTTTTTCAGATATTCAAGATATTTGGCGTCAAGATCTTTTCCAAAATGAGTAAAGAGCGTTGTATCAAATCCAAATTTTCTCGCGGTTATACCACAATAAGCCGCAGGTCCACCTAAGCTTTGACTTAACTTGAGATCTCTGGACACAATCTCGTCTACAACTATATTGGACAGTATAGCGGCCTTCATCACGGAATATCATCATTAATTTTCTTGCTTTGATAAATGTTGACTTGAGTAACATCAGAAGATTTAAAAGAACATGATATAGTATTTGAATGATGCCAAAGAAAAGGACAAGCAGAGGACGCACCAAAGGTGGCAAAGGAAGCTCAGGAACGGTTCATTGTAGTCAGTGCGGAGCCATGGTTCCGAGAGATAAGGCAAAAAAAGTTACTGGTAGAATTACCTTAGTAGAACCCACTTTGGCAAAAGAATTAAGAGCTCAAGGGGCATATATTGCGCCTTCGATGGATGTCAAATTCTATTGTGTTTCTTGTGCTGTTCACAGAGGAATAGTAAAAGTTAGATCAGAATTAGAGCGCAGAAGGACCGGAAGGCTTGGATAAAATATAACATTAAAGCCCTTTTAGAACGTATCTAAATCTCTGAATGAAGGAGTATCCTGAGATTAAAATAATAATGACAACTCCCCACTGAATCGATTCTGAAATTGGAATAAGCCCGCATATTGCCAAGATTAGCAGTCTTTCAGCTCTTTCCCCTATTCCTATGCCTTTAAGCTCTATACCCAGTGATTCTGCTTTTGCTCTAAGATAGCTCACTAAAATAGATAATGATAGAGCAATCATTGCTATCACAGGATTTGATAGGCCGCCAATTGCTATCGCTATAAAAATTAGAGCTTCAGAAATTTTGTCAAAATTAGAATCTAAAAATTCACCTTTGGCAGTAGATCTCTTCAATACCCGCGCCACACTTCCATCAACAAGGTCAAAGAATCCTGAAATCAAAAGCATGATGCTTGCGAATATTTGTGAAGGAAACTCTATACCCTGTTGACTCAAAAAATTTGTGATACCAAACAAAATGCTTGATAAGATGGCGAATGCAAATCCAGTCATGCTCCAGAACGTTGGCGATAAACCAAGTGAGCCGAAATTATTTCCTATTAGCGTTGTAATGGGAATTAATTTTTCTCTGAACCTATTAAGCAAGTATTATTCTATTATTTATTTACCTAGCAAATATTCTTTGTTATACAAATGAGATATAAATATTCCAATTATAGGACTTGACCTGGCTAAATCAAAAACCTAAATTATTTTTGTATAATGCGTAATTTCGTAAACGGGAGCACTTGTATAACCTACTCAAATTGATCATGTCATATTTCTTTCGAACCACAGTCGACAGTTTTTTCTATCGGTAATTTTGGTAATTTTGGCTCCTGTAGATTTTCTGCAAATTTCCAGTTATTTGCTAACCGAACTGCATCAATCTCACATTTGGTAATAACCTTATTTTGATAATTAACTAAGGGATTCATTAGATCATGAAAGTTTGAATGTGCCAGTCCGAGTGCGTGTCCGATTTCATGTTTCAATACGAGTCTCAGAATATCCTCATTTATGCTTTCTTCATTAAAATTTATAGAAATATGCATTTTAACTCTTTTTATGAAACCTTTACCATCAATAACAGTTGTAGTTTGACCGATTGTTTCTTCAACCTTTTGTTCAAAAATGATTAAAACATCTGCGTCGGATAGATCCTGAACTTCCATGAATTTCACATTCTCGAGCTTGGAATTCCATTCGTCAAAAGAATCTCTTACCAGGGTATCTTTCTGGTAGATATTATTGTTGATATGAAATGTCAATACATCATCTTTTAGTCTATCACCCCAAGTACAGCATATCTGCAAAATATTCTGGCCATCTTGAGTCAAGTTATCGAATTCAGAAAAAGATAAAGGGTATGACAAAATTGCTACTATGATTATTACATTTAGCATAATGTTGAAATTGCCTGCTCTTTTCAATTATATCAAATGGTCTCATTCATTTTGGGTATATTATAATTCTTCATGAATTACATCCAAACCAAAGTATTATCATAGTGCGATTAGTGTGTAAAGATTTTGATCTTGATTGTCTAGTGTTGTTGTCAATTTGGATTATCCAATTTTGAGGTATTTTGAAATAATGCTAGGCATAATTTCCCTTGATTGATGATCTTGCACCACATGCCTCACACACAAGAAATCCTAGCTTTTTGGTTTTTTCTGTTCTTGTGTCTGGACTTTGACAGACAGGACATATGACGTAGTCCCTTACGTACCTTTCCATTAGGGCTCCAAAAGATGAGGGCTCCTTGCGGCCTAGAAAAATAACCCTTTCGCCGGCAATATATCCTGCAGATGCAAGCTCTTTATTTAAATAAAGTAATAGCTTTTCAGGTTCCCTCCTTAATGCCTTGGGAAATTCCATGAAATTTCTAAAAATTGTTCGCTGACCTACCCAGATAATTTGAGGCTTAGGAATCTCCAGTCTCGCTGAATCCTTCTTTGAAGCATTTGCCAAATCACCCTGAATTCTACTTAGTAGGCTTTCATACGATTTATCTACCTTATGCATACTATTGGATACAACGAAGGCTTTAATGTTCTTTGTCATGAAAGAAAATTACATGCTAATTTATAATATTAACATGGACCAATAAATCAATTAGTTATAGCTAACAAAAGGTAACAATTCTAATTAGAATGATATCTGTGTTGTCATGCTATCAAGAACTATCCATTATTTGGCTCATTCTTTAAGCCAATATAAGAACGGTATAATTGGATCAGCATAAGGCAATTTAGTAGAATTCTTAACGTTAAACCCAAGTAAGAGCATCCGTCCTTCTAGTTGTTCTACTAGATCTGCAGGTAAATCAATACCTCGAAGAGGATTGAATAACTTGAAAAAATAATCTTGTTTGTAGTAGGCAAGATGCCATGCCGAACATTCTGAAAGAATCGTTGGATCTTTTGATATTCTTTCAGTCATATCAAAATTGACTTTCTTATTGCTATTCTTACTATTTGAATCAATCAAAATTTGCATAGATCTTTTGTTGAAATTTTCTCTCAACAACTCTTGGTTCATATTAAGTGGATTGTTTGCATAAATTCTAACTTGCCTTGCAATTTGGTCCATTGTTTTTCTTGCTATATCTTTTACATTGCTAATTTCCAATTCTCCATTTACCTTGTGATCCTTACCAAAAATGTAAAAGGAGGCAACTAATTCGTCTTTTTGGGTAAACGGTAAATTGGTTTTTCCGTTTATAAAGTTTAACACTCTATATGAAAAATCTCTAGGGATAAAAATTCCCATATATGAATCAGAAATAATCAACTTTTGTCTTTATGGAAATTCGCCTATGGAATAACAAAAAGTAAGCAAAAATATATCTTTTGGAAAAAATGAGGAAAAGATTACTTAGTGTGCATGTGGCGGAGGCGCACTACCTTTTGACAAAGCTTCATTGAACGTACCTGAAGCTTTTTCATGAAATTCAAGTGCTGCTTGATCTACTTTTACAGCTTGTGGTGGACAAACTGAAACGCAGGCCATACACCAAATGCAATCATGTTCACGAATTGCATCTGCCTTATCGGTATAATCTTTACGTTCTTCTTTGACCGTGCTACCTGTTCCCTTCCAGGTCTGATTCTTTGCTTCTGTAGCAGGAACATCATGTTCTGTTCTATACCACTGGAATACCTGTACAGGACATGCTTCGATACAAGCACCATCTGCAACACATGAATCCCAATCAACTGCTACCATAGTACCGCTCACACCAAGAGGTACTATTTGTTCACCCTTTGCAGCATAGGCGGCCTTTACTTCTTCGTTTTCTGCAGCTTCTTGTAGTTTTCCTGGTCCCCACATAAAATGGAAATGTTCACCATCATCAAGTTGTATCTTACCAGTGACCTCATGATTTTTTGGAAAGTCCGGATCTATAGGCATGTTTATCGTTTTGATCTTTGTCTGAATATTATATAAACCATATGTGTAAAGGCAAGCAAGATGCATATCGCCATCCTCGATTATTTAAGAAGGAAGTTAGAATAAAATTTCCTTAGCCTAACTTTGCAGATTTATTGATAACTGAAATCGTATCTATGACTTTATGGCTTCTTCAACTTTACTGACCATAAAATTTATCTCATTTTCTGTTATTGACGGATGGACGGGTAATGAGAGAACACTTCTCGAGGCCCATTCTGTTATTTTAAGTTCCCCATTATGAAATTTTGAGTAATATGGAGTTTGATGAACCGGGGGATCATAATATATAGTTGCACCAATTCCATTGTCATTTAGTAATTTTTTGACTCTATTTCGATAATTATTGAAGGCCACAGTATAAAGATACCAATTGTATTTTACTCTTGGATATTCTTGTGGAAGAACTATATCCTGGTTGTCAATTTTATCACTTAATAGTTCTCCTAGTTTTTTTGCGTTAATTGCTCTTTTGTCTAACATGGACTGAATTTTTTTCATCTGAGTTTTTGCAATCGCTGCAGAGATTTCTGGTAATCGCATATTGAATCCAATTCTTCGCGTATCATATCCACTTACCATTCCATGATTTCTTATCATTCTCAGCTTTTCTGCAAAGTCATCGTTATTGGTTGTAATTGCACCTCCCTCTCCGGAAGTTAAGACCTTTGACGCATACATGCTAAAACATCCCATTTCACCAAGTGTCCCAGTCTGTTTTCCATCGTATGAAGCTCCCAAGGACTGGCATGCATCTTCGATAACCAATAACGAATGCTTGCTTGCAATTTCTAGTATTTCATCCATCTTTGCAGGATGACCGTACAGGTGAACTGGCATTATTGCCCTAGTTCTTTTGGTAATCTTCTTTTGTAGATCAAGAGGACTTATTGTATAGGTATCTTTTTCAATATCCACGAAGACAGGCTTGGCTCCTGTACACGCAACTGAATTTGCAGTTGCAACAAATGTAAATGAAGGAATCAAAATTTCATCGGCCTCTTTAATCCCTGCCGCAAGAATAGAGGCATGTAAAGCCGCAGTTCCAGAATTTACCGCAATAGCATGCTTGACATGTAAGAAATTAGCCATTAACCCTTCAAAATCTTGAACCCTTTTCCCCCCATAGTTAGAAGCGGAGGTTAAAATTCCTTCATCCAATACCTTGAGAATTTCTTCTCTCTCCTTATCATCAATTTGCGGTTTATTTATTGGTATCATCAATGATTCACTAAGCTAGCAATTACTACGATACGAAATAAATGCTATTCATAATTAATAGAGCTTATAATGCCTAATCAGTCCATTTAAACAAATAAAAATAAGAAATAGTCCAAGAAATTCAAGCAGATGTGGCAGAGTGGTCTTCTTAGAACTAAGAACACAATAATGCGTCGGCCTTGAGTTTGGCCGAAAGAAAGCCGATTCGCCTTCGGGCGAGCAGGAGTTCAAATCTCCTCATCTGCGTTATGGTTTATCAGAGATATTTTATGCATGTAATCAAAAATAACTGAAAAAAATAATTGAATAGAATTATAAAAAATCAAATCTAATCCAGGACATGGAAAGAAGACAACTAATTCGACTTGTTATCCCTTCGGTTCTTGTTATAATTGTAAGCATATTAACTATGAAATTTTCACCCTCTGAAACTGTGGTTCCATTACCTTCACCAGTATCGAATTCAAGTAATTTGACAAATAGCAAAGGAGTAGAAATTATTACAGAAGGGCTGCAAGCTCCAAGGTCTATTGATGTAGCTGAGGACGGAAAAATTTTCTTCACAGAACAACATGGAAGTATCAGAGTTGTTGAGAACGATACTCTTTTAGCAGAATCGGTTGGGGACATAAAAGTTGAAGAACGTGGCAACGCCGGCTTGTTGGGTCTTATATTACATCCAAATTTTACGCAGAATCATTTGTTTTATGTATATTACACATATTCAAACGACACAGGATTATTCAATAAAGTCTTGATGCTCCGAGAAAACAAGAATAGAATAATTGACTCTTGGACAATACTGGATGGAATTCCAGGTAATGAGTTTCATAATGGTGGCCGTCTTAAATTTGGTCCGGATGGAAAATTATATGTATCAACAGGGGATGCTTCAGTTCCAAAATTATCTCAGGACTTGAATTCTCTGGCAGGAAAAATTCTTCGTGTTAATGAAGATGGAACTATTCCACAAGATAATCCTTATTCAAATTCATCAGTATATGCATATGGATTTAGGAATGTCCAAGGATTAGCATGGCATCCTGAAAGCGGAGCGTTATATGCTTCAGATCAGGGGGCAGCAGGCAATGACGAAATAAATTTAATATCACTAGGCAAAAATTATGGTTGGCCGGATGAAGAATGCAATAGAAATACTGAAAACACCCCCCCCTTGCTCTGTTTTAATCCATCCCTAGAGCCTTCCGGAATTACCTTTGCATCATCAAATAAGTTAGGATACAGGGATCATCTCATCGTCGCCACGCTAAAGGGGTCACATTTGAGAGAAATTGATCTTAAAACTGCCAGTCAAAATGCTATCCTTGTTGGCTATGGTCGACTTATTGATGTGATTGAATCTAGAGATGGGTCAATTTTTGTTCTTACCAGTAATACAGACGGGAGCGGATTGCCGCAACAGGGTGATGACAAAATATTAAGGCTCACAAGATCATAGTAGTCGTACGCATGAAGATGGACAAGAAATTTTATGAAATGAGCCTTGACGAACGATTATCATTAATTGCATCAAAAACCAATCTTACAAAAAATGAAATTTCGACTATTGTTAATCAAGTATTACCGTTTGATAAAATTAACAGTATGGTAGAAAATGCAATTGGAATTTTTTCACTTCCTCTTGGCATAGCAACGAATTTTGTAATAAACGGAAAAGACTACTTGGTTCCTATGGCGACTGAGGAACCATCTGTTATCGCAGCTGCAAGTCATGCTGCAAAACTAGCCAAGTCTACTGGAGGATTTAAGGCAAGTGCTGACAGTTCTATAATGAGAGGCCAGATTCAGGTAATTAACTTGTTAGATATCAGGAAAGCTATGCAAATTATCTCAAAGAACAAGGATTCTCTACTCAGTATAGCCAATTCCTGTTCAAAAAATGTTAGGGCATTGGATCTAAAAACAAGGGTAATTAAAAATGATATTGACAAACGGAGAATGCTTATCGCAGAACTCTATGTTGATTGTAAGGATTCAATGGGTGCTAATACCATAAATTCAATGTGCGAACTATTGGGCCCTGAAATAGAAAGAAAGACAAATGGCAAAGTTATACTAAAAATACTTTCCAACTATTCAACAGAGAGGATTGCAATTAGTAAAGCAACTTTCAAGAAAGAAGAACTGGGAGGCGTCGAAATAGTTGACAGGATACTATCTGCTTTTGCTTTTGCATTTTCTGATCTGCATAGGGCGGTAACTCATAACAAAGGTATTATGAATGGAATAGATGCAGTTTCTATTGCAACAGGTCAAGATTTTCGTGCGATTGAGGCCGCCGCTCATGCCTATGCATCCAGGGATGGAAAGTACCGCACACTTACTACTTTTTCAAAGTCGTCTAAGGGTGACCTAACAGGTAGGATAGAGATTCCATTGTCAGTAGGGATAGTAGGAGGGATATCTACAGTACATCCTGTTGCAAAAATTGGTTTGAAAATCCTAGGAGTAAAATCAGCAGGTGAATTAGCATGTGTTATAGCATCAGTTGGACTTGCTCAAAATTTTGCAGCAATTAGGGCACTATCTACAGAAGGAATTCAAAAGGGGCATATGAAACTACACGCAAAGAATCTTGCCGTAGCGGCGGGGGCCACTGGTAAATTAGTTGACATAGTATCTGAAGCCATGTATAGACAGTCAAACATAAATTTGGACCGCGCAAGGACAATTCTACATAAATTACAGGACAGAATGGATGGTTCAGCCTAGATTGTTTTATAAATAATTTTGAAGAATTTTTCATATCATTTATCTTAACAAATATCAAAACAAAGTTCCCTACAAATGATTTTTCAATAGAAATATATCCCATTAAGAAGATTCTTCGAATATCAGATGGCAACAGTAAAATTTGCTATACCAAAAGGCAGTATCGAAGACCCAACATTTAAGATCCTTGAAGAAGCATGGCAAACCGTTAGGGGTCGTGGAAAAACCTATAGAGTTAAGCTAAGCGATCCTGAAATAGAAGTAAAAATTTTGAGACCGCAAGAAATACCAACGTACGTCCAGGAAGGCTTTTATGATATAGGAATTACTGGTAAAGATTGGATTGTTGAGGCAAGTGCAGACGTCAAGATTTTACTAGATCTGGAATATGGTCAAGTAAATCAGGTTATAGCAATTCCGGAAAATTTTGAATACAACAATTTAACTGAACTGATAGAAGGTTTCGCAAAACAGAAACGAACACTTAGGTTTTCGTCTGAGTACCTTACGACTACTTCAGTTCACGTACGTTCTAACAAATCATATCAAAAATATTTTGGTAATGTTAGCCCAATGATTATTACACCGTGGATGAGGATTGGTGAAAATAAAATGGTCGAAATCTTTCTATCCTTTGGTGCTACTGAAGCCAAACCACCGGAGGATGTAGATGCCATTTGTGATATAGCTGAAACAGGCACTACCCTCGTTCAAAACAACTTAAAGGTAATTGAGACCGTTGCTCATTCAAGTGCTCAACTGATTGCAAATAAAAATTCCTTAGAAAACAAGATAAAGTCCGAAAAAATTGTAGATATACTTGCTCTAGTCAAGGGAGTTGTCGAAGCTCGGAAAAAACTCCATATTTTTGTAAACGTGAAAGAAAGGAATTTGCAGAAACTGTTGGAAAGCTTACCTGCCCTAAAAAGACCCACAATAAGCAAATTGAGTGAAAAAGGTTGGTATGGTGTTAATACGGTCATTGATAAGAATGAGTTCATAAAGATAGTTCCAAAGTTAAGAGAGATAGCTCAGGGACTTGTAGTGATGCAACCAAAGCTAATACTCCCATTAGAGGAACTAAAACAGGTTATGGGTCAGTGATAAAAAAAATACAGGTAAAGAATGGAATAAAAGAAGCAACTCTCATTCGTAGTTTGAGTCGCATACCTCAAAATAGTCTTATTGTTGAAAAGATAATCAACGATGTTATTAATTTTGGAGATAAATCAATAATAGAGTATACTAAAAAATATGATAACATAAAAATCGATTCTATTGTTGTAGATAAAGAGGAATTAAAAAAGGCTTACCAAGAGGTGACAATGAATCAATCGAATTCTCTTAAAAAAAGTAAGAAGCTTCTTGAAAACAATGAAAAAATGTTACTACGGCGATTAACTGGAATTATATCATCAACAGATGGGGTAACAATTGAGAGAATTGTCAAGCCCATAGACAGTGTTGGATGTTACGTCCCTGGAGGTAAAGCACGATATCCAAGCACGTTGATAATGTGTGCTGTTCCTGCAATAGTTGCAGATGTGAACAGAATAGCGGTAGTAAGCCCCCCTATGAAAAATGGTAATATCGATCCTCTCACACTTGTAGCTGCGGATATATGTGGTATAGAGGAAGTTTATAGAGTGGGTGGTGCCCAGGCAGTGGCAGCTCTTGCATATGGGACTAAAACAATAAAGAAGGTAGATAAAATTGTAGGCCCTGGAGGTTTATTTGTTAATATTGCAAAATCTCTTGTTAGTAAGAATACTGCTATTGATATGATAGCAGGTCCAACTGAACTTTTAATATATGCAGATTCCACCGCTGATCCCAAATTTGTAGTCAGAGATTTGATTTCACAGGCAGAACACAGTCAGGATACAATTTGTGGTGTCGTTACTACTTCAAGGGATTTGGTCGGAAAATTGGAAAATGAAATTGCTAGGGCATTAAATACTTCCTTACCAAGATTGGAAATAATATCAACAAGTTTTAAGAATAATGCCTTCATTGCAATATGTAATAGCCAAGAAAATGCGATATCATTCATTAACGAACTAGCACCTGAACATCTTGAAGTTTTATCCGAGAATCCAAAACAAATAGCGTCCAAGGTTAGTACTGCAGGCGTTATTTTATTAGGAAAATATAGTCCGTCATCGGCAAGTGATTATTGTCTTGGTTCAAATCATGTGTTACCAACTATGGAATTTGGCAAGTCTAAATCTTCACTATCCGTACTGGATTACATGAAATTAGTTAACCACATTACAGTAACAAGAAGAGGTCTTCAATCTGTTCAAAAGTGCGTAAAGGAATTAGCATTTGCTGAAGGTTTACCGAATCATTATTATGCCATAGAAGAGAGGTTCAGAGATTGAGTTGACAGACTGGCTAATGAAAGAAATGAAGAAAATTTCAATGGTTGAAAAATACGCAACACCTTCTGAAAGTAATTATTTTAAGTTGGATGCAAACGAAAATCTTGTTTTAGATAAAAATTTTGTCATAAACATTTCTTTAGATAGTTTAAAAAAAATTGATCTGAGAAAATATCCCATTGAGCTTTATGAGCAGTTATACAAAAAGCTCGCCAAATATTTGATGATTAGTGAAAAGTCATTAGTATTAGGAAGCGGTTCTGATCAGATTATAGATCTACTTCTAACACTCGTAGGAAGAGAAAGGAGGTTAACTTCCATATATCCAACTTTTTCTTATTTTAAAACAAGATGCCAATTACACGGAGTAGCATTTTCTGAAATAATGTTATCTTCTATTGATAACAGTCTAGATAGTGAAAAATTTATTGCTGATGCAAAAAAATCTCATGCAATATATTTATGTTCTCCAAATAATCCAACAGGAAATCAATTTGAAAAATCACAAATTCTAGATATTTTGAGTAGCTTGAAAGATAATCTGGTAATATTAGATGAAGCATATGTAGAATTTGCAAAATATTCCTTGACCAAGTATGTGAAAGAATTTCCAAATCTTGTAATTCTTCGTACATTTTCAAAGGCAATAGGATTGGCCGGTGCAAGAGTAGGATACATG
The DNA here is from genome assembly GCA_036566445.1 of Nitrososphaeraceae archaeon. GTDB lineage: Archaea > Thermoproteota > Nitrososphaeria > Nitrososphaerales > Nitrososphaeraceae > TA-21. The sequence continues at coordinate 15,855 of DATCWH010000008.1, read as the reverse complement.
GTAGCAAATGAAGAACTTGCAGATTTATTTAAAAATAGGATTCAGTCACCATATCCAGTAAACAGCATTTCACTTGCTATCGTAATTTCAGTAATCACTAATCCGGAAAAAGTCAAAAAAAGTATATCACTAATAAAAGATGAAAGAGAGAGACTCTATCAGAATCTCTCAAAAATTAAAAAAATAGATGTTTACAAGTCAGATACAAATTTTCTTTTTATAAAATGTGACGAAGAATATAATAAAATTATAGAGACCTTAGAAAATACGAAAATAATAGTAAAGGCATTAGGCAACATTGAGAGCTACGGAAAATGTATTAGAATAACGATAGGTACGAAAAAAATGAATAATAAAATATTGTCAGTATTTAACAATATTCAATAAATTGAGTATATTCGATTAGAATGAATTCAAATGCATGCATTATTTTTGATATTGATGGTGTGTTACTTGATACCAGAAAATCATACGACAAGACGATAAAAAAGACCGTAGAATACTTGGTTAAATATATCGATCCCTCTATTGGGAATGTAAGAACAATAGTCAGTGATGAGTTGATTTTCAATTTTCGTAAATCTGGAATGTTTAACGATGATACTGATACAAGCTACGCATTTCTTCTAAGCATACTATGTGGGCCATCGAAGATTTCTGAATTACATTTTTTTATAGAAAATATTACAAACAATGCAACAATAAATGGAATAACCTCTGTAGAAAATTATCTCCAAAGCTACTCCGAAAGGCGCCTAAAGGAGATTAAGAAGTTACTCAATTATCCAGGAGACATTCACAGGAGCATATTGACTCGGGTTTTTGACGAAAATTTTTACGGATCCTATCTATTCAAAAAACAACACAATGCAAACCCCAAATATTATTTTGGCAAACCACTCATCGAAAATGACACACTTTTAGTAAGCCATTCAACTATGAAAAAAATATCGAATTTTTTTGATAAAAGAATAGGAATTGTTTCTGGCAGGAGTAGAATAGCAGCAGAGTATTCTATGAAATCACTCATTAAATTTTTTGACAATAATGGTTCAATTTATCTAGAGGATGAAAAAAGAGAGATGGGTAAACCGGACCCATCGGCATTAATAAAATGCGTCAAAAATTTTGAAGTCAACAATGCTTTTTATGTTGGAGATTCAGCAGAGGATTTGTTAATGGTACAGAAAGCGGGAAAAGTGTCCAATATTCACATTGAATTAATTGGAATATGTGCCTCTAAGGCAGGATCAAATCAAGTAAGGAATTTGTTTAATAGTAATGGAATTTCTTTAATCATCAGAGATGTTAATGATTTACCGAACATATTAAATAAAGTTATGACCCAATTTTAGATACCAATTGTCAGATACTGATAAACTTAGGACTGCATCGCTGAGCAGAAGTACATCTGAAACAACAATAAGCATAAATGTTGATCTTGATGGCGAAGGTAAGACACAGATTACTAGTGGTTTGAAATTTCTAGATCACCTCATTACAACGTTTTGCAAATACAGCCTGGTTGACATTGAAGCTGATGTTAAATCAAATGATTCCATTCAACATCATTTGATAGAAGACATTGCTATTTGCATGGGACAGGGACTGGATAAGGCATTAGGAAATAGATCCAGAATAATGAGATTTGGCTACGCCATTGTGCCCATGGATGATTCTCGGAGCAATTCAGCAATCGATTTGGTTAGGAGACAATTCTCTAAATTTGAATTAAAGTTGGAAAGAAATGAAGTGGAAGGTATAGCAAAGGAGGATATTGAGCACTTCTTTAGGTCTTTGCTACAAAATCTTGTGGCTTGTACACATATATTAGTAGAATATGGAAAAGACGATCATCATAAATTAGAATCTGCCATGAAGAGTTTCGCAATTGCGTTTAGAAATGCAGCAGCTATTGATCAAAGGAGAAAAGGTTTACCGAGTACTAAAGACATGATGTAAATGACAAAGATTGCTATTTTTGATTTTGGGGCTGGCAATCTATTTAGTTTGCACCAATCCCTTCTTAGAAACGGTGCGCATACTGTAGATATTATAAGGACTTTAAAAAAATTGGAAAATTATGATGGACTGGTTTTACCAGGAGTTGGTAATTTTGATAGCGCAATTAGTTCCATAAAAAAAGATGCAGTATCACTCAATGCGTCCGTAGATAGCGGAATGCCCATTCTTGGTATATGTCTAGGTTTGGAAATGTTATTCAATAAAAGTGAGGAGGGAATTCTTGATGGCCTTAAATTATTAGAGGGTGATGTATTAATGCTTCCAAAAAAGAAGGTCAAGGTTCCACAGATAGGATGGAATAATTTAAGGATTATCAAAAGAGAAAGTAATCTGCTTAAAGGAGTTCCGCAAGATTCCTGGGTATATTTTGTTCATTCATATCACATCGAACCTGAAGATCAAAATCTTATTGCTGCAATAACTGACTACGGCTCAAAATTGCCCGTTGTAATAGAACGCTTCAATCTGTTTGGCACACAATTTCACCCTGAAAAATCAGGAAAAATTGGAGCCCAGATAATGAAAAATTTTATCAAAATTTGTGAAAAAAACGAATGAACGTACTAGCGGCAATAGACATAATGAATGGGGACGTGGTTAGGTTAACGAAAGGAGACCAATCAACCAAAAAGGTATATAGCAATGATCCCGTTCAGATGGCAAAAAAATGGGAAAAAGAGGGAGCTGATATGTTGCATATCATCGACCTTGACGCAGCATTTGGTAATGAATCCAACAACCTTTCAACAATCTCTGAGATTCTACATTCGGTAAATATTCCAATTCAGATTGGGGGTGGTATTCGTCATATTGAAAAATTTGAAAAAATTGCCAAAATGGGATTTGCAAAAATTGTGGTTGGTACTATGGCTTATCGAAATTTGGATCAATTACGTTTACTGAGTAAAAATTATAGTGACAGGATTGTCATTTCACTGGACGAGATAAATGGAAAGGTTATGATTGATGGTTGGAAATACTCTTCGAATTATAGGATTGAAGATGCAATAAGCAAGTTCAATAAACTGGGGATAAACATTTTCCTCCTTACCAGCATAGTTAAAGATGGAACACTTTCAGGCCCAGATGTTGTCACTTTAAATAGCATTAATACTAATCGAAAATCAAAGATAATAGCTAGTGGAGGAATTTCAAGTTTGGTAGATGTCTTAAGGGTTAGATCAATTGGATGCGATAGTGTCATTCTTGGAAAGGCACTGTATGAAGCCAGATTGGATATTAAAAAGGTGAAAGCAATAGCGTAATGCCACTATCTAAGAGAATTATTCCCTGTCTGGACGTTGATAATGGAAGAGTAGTCAAAGGAATCAAGTTTAGTGGGGTTAAGGATGCCGGCGACCCTGTTGAATTGGCAAAAAAATACAGCGACCAAGGAGCCGATGAACTCGTCTTCCTTGATATTACTGCATCAAAACAAGACCGTGAAATAATGAAGAGTATAGTTAAAAAAGTAGCAAGTGTGATAGACATACCTTTTACGGTGGGAGGAGGAATTAAGACTCTTTCGGATGCAAGAGAGATTCTTCTTAATGGAGCAGACAAGGTTTCTATCAATACTGCTTCTGTCAAAAACCCAGATTTGGTAACAGATCTCATGAAAATTTTTGGAAGACAATGCGTTGTCGTAGCGATTGATGTCAAGAGAAATTTTAAAGCTGATGAAAAAATGTCCCGCCCTGATAAGGATTACTATTTTGAAGTTATGATATACGGAGGGTCAAAAGGCACGGGAATTGATGCTATCCGATGGGCAAAGAATGTAGAGGAGCTTGGTGCTGGTGAAATACTACTGACAAGTATAGATGCAGATGGTACTAAAAATGGTTATGATATTGAATTAACAAATACAATATGTAATAATGTGAGAATACCTGTTATTGCATCAGGCGGTTGTGGCTCATCAGAACACATGTTTGAAGTATTTAATAAAACTGACGTCGATGCAGTTCTGGCAGCTTCGATATTTCATTACGATAATTTAACGCTAGATAAGGTCAAGAGATATTTGGCCGGGAAAGGTATTCAAACCAGATTATGATTTCGTAAGTATGCATTTTTTCAATTAATTTCAAAATTGTATTAATTAAAGGTAACAATAATAATAGTCTATATACGGAAGACGAATGCAAAAATGAATATACCTGCTATTATTTCGATGGTCAAGAAGTAATCCTTAATTTTCTTTATTCTGCTAGCTTTTACTTTCCTGAACCCTCTAATGATATGTTGATCTCGAATAGTAACAAGAGCATATAATCTGGTTAGCGCCATCAAGAAACTTACTCCTAAATATATTGGTAGTATGAATAGATCCAGTGTATTGCGTCTTAAATGTGGATAAATTTTAATCATCCTTCCAACAAGCCACAAGATAATAATTGAAATCGCTAATCCCAATTGATTTTCGATAATGGCAATTGAGAAAAATATTGGACCAAGCAGTAATGTAAAAACTGAAATAAAACGATCTATCATAGAGAATGCAAGGTATGGACGTTTCCACACCCATCCGCTCCATAAACTCTGGAAATCAGAGTTATGACTATTTCTTGCCCATCTAATTCGTTGCCTGATAAATTGGTCAAATTCTGGAGCGGCAGACGAATATATTATTGCAGAACTCTGATAATATGTCTTCCATCCTTCTTGTTGAACAAGTCTCGTAAAGCATTTATCTTCACCTGATTCTTTTTTTCTACCAAGAATAATCTCATTTAGGAAGAGATTCATCTTGGGTAATAGAATTTCCCTACGGTATAATGCAGTTTTTCCGCTCAGGCAAGACAGAGCTTTTCCCCCTGCCGTCTGTGCCGGCATATCTAAATGGTTTCGACTATCCCAAAAAATATCAGTCATCTTTTGCCATATTGTTCGTGTTTCAATTGGGTGAAATCTGGGAGTAACTCCTCCGATTTTTGAATCGACCCGGAATGGTCGTAATGCATTTTCCAAGAAATTTGAATCCCACATAGTATCACTATCTGTTAAAGCAACAATTTCGCCTTTTGATTCTAAAATACCATCGGCAAGGGCAGGTCTCTTTCCAGGCTTTGAAGTTATTATTAATTTAAGATTATTCTTGCCTTGTTGAAACTCTTTAAATTCAGCTATGCATCCTGTGTCCGATTTATCAATAATTGCAATTATTTCAGCCGGTTTATTTTTCCACCATGATTCCAAAGATCGCCTAAAGATTTTCTGGTCTTCATTATATACTGGTATTATTACGGAGACAGTAGGTCCAGCTGCGCCTTGTGAATTAAGCTTAAGTGATTCAGGTGTTATCGGAGAGTAAAAGGATGCAACTATTTTCTTGATAGACCATACTGTCCATCTCCAGATGCCGATTATCCCTAGCGGTATAACAAGCCAATGACCGTATAATGAACTTGGTACGAAATTTCTAACTATATAATCTTTCAAGCCATTAAATTGATAAATGATATCATTTATGTCAAACCACATCGGTGATAAAACCAGTGAAATTGCAAATCCAATGAGTATCAGGTCAAAAATTATGTTGCCAAAAATTCCGGTGTGCTTTTGATGCGTTTGTATCCTGTAAGAGTTCACTGTTCTATCTCCATTTCCATATTATTTATTAGTAACTTTTATTTTGAACTAGAAGTTAATGAAGTAAGATGCTTCGGGTCAATTTTTACTATATTACTTTCTTGAAAATGAAATGGAATTATATAAATATCATTAGTTATAACCCCCTATAATAAAGAGGGATATCGAACGAGTAAGATAAGCATTATTGGTTCGGGTGTAGTTGGAGGTGCAACGGGCCAAGGATTTCACCAGCTTGGTCATGATGTTATTTTTTATGACATTTCAAAGGAAAAGCTGAGGACTTTAAAGAGTAATGGATACAATGTGGCTAATGATTTGGGCGATGCATTGTCACAAACAAATATTTCATTTGTTTGTGTGAATACTCCAACCCATAACTCCCAACAAGACCTTTCCCAAATACTTTCTGCTCTCTATCAGCTCGCAAACTATCTCAATACATCTGTAAAGCGTCATTTGCTGGTCTTCCGGAGCACAATGTTGCCTGGGACTATGCGAAGTGTAGTAATGAACTTTCTCGAAAAAAATTGCACAAAAAAGAGGGGAGTTGACTATGACGTTGCCTATAATCCAGAATTTCTGAGACAAAACTCGGCACTGGATGATTTCTTCAAGCCAGATAGGGTAATTATAGGGGAGCAAAGTAGAAATGAATTGTCAAAATTATTAGTAGAAATATATCAGCCATTGACAAAAAATATAATCACAACATCATTTGAGGCTGCAGAACTGATCAAATATGCATCAAATTGCTTTTTGTCATTGAAGATTTCATTCTTTAATGAAATAGGATTGATATGTAAACACCTGGGGATAGATGACAAGGTCGTAAGTTTAGGAGTATCCTTGGATAAAAGAATTGGCAAGTATGGCACTGAATTTGGAAGACCATTTGATGGAATGTGTCTGCCTAAAGACACTCAAGCGTTAGCTTCGTTCATAAAACAAAATAGGATTGAACCTGACTTACTTGAAATAGTATTAAATATAAATAAGAAAATTGAGGACCTAACAACTACAAGACAACTGGTCTCGGGTGCTAGAGAAACCCATTCTTAATAGCCTTAATTTAACTCTTAAACAATTTATATTGGGAGTTGAATTTTTCACTCAGTAATGAAATTGTCTGTTTTTGGTATTTCATTTGCTTTTTTATTAATTCTAAATGTTTTGCTGATAGCTAATCTGAGCTATGCTCAAGGGACAAAGTCCCAACCCCTGATTGGAGTAAACATGTTAGGTTACTATACTAGTTTGCCCCAGACACGGGACTTTAAGAATCCTTTCCCTGATAACTACTATGATCAGAGTTTTAAGATAATAAAAGACGGGGGAATGAATCATGTGAGGTATGTATATTATTGGGAATCTTTCGTGAAAAATCCTACAGCATTCATAAATGAATTAAAATTTGTCGCAACTCTTGCTGACAAGTATGGATTAAAAATAATATACGATAATCACCAGTTTCATACATCATCATGGCTTAATCCTCAAAGAGGAACAGGATTCCCAAGCTTATTATTTCAAAATAATTCAGAATACGCCTATGGTAGTGGAGGAGGTCCTAAATATCCATCAGCAGCAGCATGGTGGACTGACTGGTGGAACAGAGAGATTACAGATACAAATGGTACTGATGGTTGGAATCTACAGGCTCAATTCTTAAAAAAAGTAGTTAGTACTGTTGATAGTCATCCCAGCACAGTCGGATATGAAATATTGAGTGAACCGCAGGTACATAGTGCAGACCAGTGGGAAAAAATTGGGAAATATAATACATTAATGACGGATGAAATGAGAAAGGTGACCAAGAAGGATATAATATACAGCATGAGTATACCTGTTGATCTTAAGAGTAACATTGGAGTTAACGCGACAAATCTCGCAAAGATGACACCCGTAAATAAGACAAATACTATCTTCAAATTTAGTATATACGGACTGCCATCACCGGGTAGCTACCAAGAAGAAAGGTTGAATATGTTTGTATCAACCGGCAACCTATCTGGAGTTCCCGTCTATATTGGAGAATGGAACAATGTGGCCAGAGATAAGGTAATAAACGAAGAAGGAGACTTTGTCTATGAAATAAATCCAGAGACAAGTGATATCACACCAGAAGACACGACAGTGATATTAAAGAAATTTAATGAGATAGATCCATACGGATCGGCTTTTTGGTATTGGAATTTTAGGCCGCACAGAGTTGAGAACTTTAATTTGGTGACAAGTGATGCCAACGGCAATTTGATTCCCACGAAATATTTTGATATTCTAAAAAATGCAGTTCAATCAGTTTATTCAGGTAAGAATGCTACTGAATAAATAAATAAATAAACCTCTTCTCCATGGTAACGTGAGACAGTTAGAATGATAATTTTTCAGAATACCAACTGATAGAGAACTTCGTCCATAAGGTTTAATTCATGTCTAAATGTCATTAGTTAGTGGATAAAGAAGCAATTGAATCTGCAATTACAGTTAAAAGAAGGGTCAAGATTACGATCATTAGTATTTATTCTTATCCCACTTGTCCTTTCTGCTTACACTCACTTATGGAATCCTACAGGGTTTCCGTCATTACACATAGATGAGGGTCATTACCTGAGGAAAGCCATCTCAACTGAAAGTGGTCAAGGCCTTCAGCCACAAGATAGATATCGAGCTCCCTATTTTGGCCAAATTTTCTTAGCGGGCATCTTTAGCATTATTGGTTATCCCAATGTCGATAACCTAGGTGATAAGAATCCTGTGGAGCAACTGTATTTGGTTCCGCGCCTAATCATGGGAATTTTAGCTGTATTTGACACATTTCTGTTGTATAGAATCACAGAATATAGATATGGTAGAAACGTCGCAATTATTGCCTCAATATTATTTGCAGTAATGCCCTTTACTTGGTTGACTAGAAGAATATTTCTAGAGTCAATTCAGCTTCCCTTCATTTTAACATCAATACTACTCATTCTCAGTCTTGGCAGCGGTCGGCAGCAGCAACAGAAACAGTATACCAAAATTACTTTGGTTGTCTCTGGGATTTTTCTGGGTCTTGCTATATTTACCAAGATACCCGCTTTCACAATAATCCCACTGGGCATAATAATGACATATTTAGCTACCAGAAAAAAGATATACGTACTAGTCTGGTTAATTCCTGTTATTTTGGTCCCATTATTGTGGCCCCTACATGCCACGTTAAGTGGAGATTTTAATGATTGGGTCGATGGTGTGCGTTACCAGATCAACAGAGATAGACCGTTAATCAATACAATGAATACCTTTTTCCAGACAGACCCTGTCTTGTTTATTTTAGGATTGGGTGGTCTCGTGTATGCTGCCATAAGAAGAGATTATTTCGTTTTGCTATGGGCAATTCCAATTTTCATCTTCCTCCAGGCAGTAGGTTATGTTTCATCATTTCATATTATTCTGTTACTACCTCCACTTTGCATAGCCGGAGGAAATATGATTGAAAAAATCGGAAGTAATATTTCCAATATTAAAATGAAAAATATTCTACCTTATATCAGGATAGCAGTTATTGGGATATTTGGCATCTGCAGCATAACCATGCTAATTACTCTAAATATGAATTCAACTTATTACCAAGCACTTGCGTTTGTTCTTTCTAATTTACCCGATAGTAATACCAATTCATCAAGTGTCAATCCTGCGGATAAGGTGACAGTGATAGGAAATCCTCAATATTTTTGGATTCCAGAATTTGTTTTCAAAAAAGTATTTGATTCGAAAAACTATTACAGCAAGACTCCATTCAAGACTGATAAATACTTGATGATTATAGATACTGGATTTGTGAAAATTTTAGATCGTGATAATTCCTCCAGATTAAATTTGGCGTACAATGCTACCCATAATTTGGCAAGATTTGAACAAAATTTTACGGGGACTATGGATATCAACAAATATCCATATACGAATTTGAAAATAAGCCCTGAAACACGCTTAATTGAACTAAGATCCAACTACTAAGTCAATTATTGACAAGTTGTTTCCAAACCATTTAATTTGACCTTTTAGGTTTAGTTCTCGTCATTATATGCGTATACTGTTGCTACATTCAGATTTTATCGAATACCAACCGATTTCTAAGGAAGTAAAAGCTGCAGAAGACATTCCATCGAAATCTAGTAAAAAAATAGATGAAGTGATAGTGGCATTGATTGCTGTCGAAAAAGATGATGATGAATCCATAATTGATGATGTTTGCAAGGAATTAAAGACATATGCGGAGATGATAAAGTGCGATAATTTGCTAATCTATCCGTATGCACATCTAAGTTCAGATTTAGCGTCACATATCACGGCCCGAACAATGTTAATTTCTATTGAAAAGCAGGTAAGAGATCTATTTAGGACTGTTAATAGGGCTCCGTTTGGTTGGACAAAATCATTTAATATAAAAATCAAAGGACATCCACTGGCAGAGCATGCTAAAACAATTCAAAAAAAGCCCGACGGCAAAACTAAAACAGAATCAATCTCTGAATCAATTGCATTAAAATCAGAGGATGTGCTCAACTCTACATGGTATGTGCTTGTGCCTGGAAGTAGTCTGATTCCGATAAATGAATACCGTTTTGAAAAGGACAGTGCATTCAAAAAATTAGCGGATTATGAATTATCAAAAAAGAGAACAGTAGTTGAAGTTCCACCCCATGTAAAACTAATGAAGAGATTGGCAATAGCTGATTATGAGCCTTCCTCAGATGGAGGAAATATGAGGTACTATCCCAAGGGACGTTTAATGAAATCACTAATAGAGACTTATGTAACAAAAATGATACACGACTATGGTGGAATTGAAGTTGAAACGCCGGTAATGTATGATTCTAATCATCCTTCAATACACAGTTATTTCAATAGATTTCCGGCTAGACAATATAACATACAGTCAGACAACAAGCAACTTTTCTTAAGGTTTGCCGCATGCTTTGGTCAATTCTTGATGGCAAAAGATTTTCAAATTTCTTATAAACAGCTTCCATTGAAACTGTATGAATTAACAAGATACTCATTTAGAAGAGAAAAGAGTGGCGAATTAGTAGGTCTTAGAAGACTTAGAGCATTTAGCATGCCAGACTGTCATGCTTTTTGCAGGGATATTGATCAGGCAAAAGAGGAATTTGTCAAGAGATTTGAGTTATCATTAAAAGTAGTAGATGGTCTTGGTCTTTCAGCAAATGACGACTTGGATATGGTTATTCGTTTTACTTCAGACTTTTATGAACAAAATAAAGAATTCATTAATACATTTGGAGCTAGAATAAAGAAACCCATCCTTGTAGAGATGTGGAAAGAAAGGTTCTTTTATTATACTGTAAAATGGGAATTTAATTTCGTAGACAGTCTGGGAAAAGCTGCTGCATTGTCCACCGACCAAATAGATGTTGAAAATGGAGAAAGATACAATATTGAATTTGTTGATAGCGATGGGGAGAAAAAATATCCAATCATCTTGCATAATTCTCCCAGTGGAGCAGTAGAACGTGTAATATTCGCCCTACTAGAGAAAACAGATAGGGATGCAAAGACGGGCATTGTTCCAGCATTACCGTTATGGCTATCACACACACAGGTCAGAATAATCCCGGTATCTTCGAAACATTTAGAGTTCGGTGAAAAAATTTTAAATGAATTAAACAAGAACAATATCCGAACCGACATTGATGACAGAGAACTTTCTGTTGCAAAAAAAATTAGAGAGGCAGAATCAGAGTGGATTCATTTCATTCTAGTCATTGGAGACAAAGAAGTCTACGGTGAAGAACTGGTGGTTAGGGAAAGATTTGCTAAATCTCAATACAATACGACCTTGGATAATCTGATAAAAAAGATCAAGCTAGAAATTTCTGACAAACCTTACCTGCCAATAAACCTACCTAGCTATTTGTCTAAACGCCCACTGATAATGGTATGAGTACTGAGAATAAGATATAGAATTCTGTTTTCTCGAATGAATTTTCATCCTTTAATGTTTTTATATTTCGTAACTTAGATCCCAATCAAATGGGAAGAGTAGACAAAGGAGTAAACTGCGGTGTAAGTGGATGCTCAAATTCAGCAGAGAGGTCCATCAGTGGAAGTAAGGCAAGTATGGCTCCAGATTTAGAAGTTAATACTTCAAACAAGAGAGTATATTTATGCAGACAACATTATAAAGAATGGAAAAAAGCGACCAAAGAAGATAGAGAAAACGAAAGAGCTAGATGGGGCTAATCAAAATAAAAGTAAACAAATTAATAATTAACAATCATATTCTGCTAACTAGACATACTTCCTTGGAATTATCCTAAGAAGAGTTTGTGTCGCAAGCGTTCCTTCCCTGTAATCATCGTTCTTGAGTGAAACTTCTACAAGATCCATTCCTACCAGATTTGCTGAATTGTTAATACTTTTAATTAACTTTATTACTTCGAACGGATCCAATCCAAATGGTTCTGGAGTTCCTGTACAAGGAACATATGGTAAATCATAAACATCAATATCAAAGGATATGTATATGTTTCTATTCTCAGTAACTTTAGAGATATATTCAGATACATTATCGATGTTATTTTTTATTTCCCACGGATCAAATGTTATTATCCCATTTTTTTCTGCAAAATTATTTTCCTCGTGATCTGCCTGTCTGATCCCTATTTGAATGATATTTTTACCTTCAATATATCCTTCTTCAATCAGTCGATAGAATTGAGTAGTATGACAGAGCTTCAAACCATCATATTTGGGTTTTAAATCTCGATGCGCATCAAAATGAATTACGAGAGGCTGACTTTCTGTAAGACCCTTAAGACAAAAATATGATATAGTATGTTCCCCTCCTAGGATAAATAGTTTCTTTTTTGTTCTTGACAATTCCTTTACTAAAGGCGGAACTTTTTCATCCAAGAATGAAAAGATAGAATCTATTTTGCCAGAATCAGGATAATCGGGCAAATTAAGGTCTCCCAAATCAAAAATTTTTGCAATTTCCTTGATATCTTTTTTCTCCTCGTAAACAAAGGTTTCAATTTGACGGGCAGATGTACTTCTAATTGCTTCAGGACCTCTACTGGTCCCTTTTCCAAATGATGTTGTCAGCTCTAATGGGATACCAAAAAATACAATGTTGGCGTCGTTGAATGAAGTTTTCATATCGATATCACCGAAGGAACAACCAGCATTGGTTCTTTCTGGAGTAATAAAGAAAGAATCCAAAAGATCTAAAATCTTTGCCAATTTACTTGAATGAATATTTAAAGTTATTATATTTATTTTTAAAGCAGTTTGACGATGTTGTTAATCTGACCAAAATAATTCATCCAGGTTGCTCTGTCTTGGTTTACCAATGATGGACTTAAAATTTACATCTAGGGCAGTTAAAAGTTGATCAAAAGTAGATTCCATTGCCTCCAGGTATTTTTCAGAATCTATCTCCTTATGAGTTGCCAGTTCAACCGGCTTGACTCCTTCAGCAGTCTTTGTCTTTACATATGAGATTATATCTCCTGCTTTAATTTGTCTACCATTTTCTGAAAATAACTTTGCGGCCTTTATATGCTGAGGGATTCCCTTTATTGAATTGGTAGTAGAATCACGACCGTCTATTGACGTTATTCTTCTGTTTTCGGATGTCTTTTTGCCATACTTTTCTGGAGATTTATTTATCATAACATTAAAAGATAGTTCCTCCAGAGGATATTTATCGGACTCTAATTTTTTTGCACTTTCACGAATAATATTTTTGATTTTCTCTCTAGCAGTATCAAAGTCCTTTTCAGTATTAACTTTACCCAATATATCGAGCATATCATAAAACGTTTTTCTTATGAAAGTTGGAGTATGAGATTTTTTACCAGTTAGTCCCTTTACGTCAACGGTTCCATCTTTCAAGACGCCGAGATAATTCTTCTTGAGATTGTTAAATACGACATACCGATATTCTTTATCCAATTCTAGATCTACGCCCTGATTGGTTTTAGCCCATTTTGAAATTTCTTCTACGTTACCTTCTGAGGGATCCCTCAAAAATAATGAGTCTGTATCGCCATAGACAACTTCAATCCCTGTTTCCTTACATTTCTCAATTGTTTTCGTTATAATATTTCTTCCAATAGCTGCTGTGGCATCAGCAACGGGAAGGCAGTATAGTGGAAATATTTCAGCTCCCATTACACCGTAGCTTGCGTTGAGAATAACCTTAATTGCCTGACTTACTACTGTATAGAGTTGTCGTTCTTCAGGTGAAATTGTCTTATCTTTTGATAGTTGTTTATAGTAATTAACTCGAAGGTCTCGAAGTGATCCTATAAGAAGTGAGGTTATTCCTTTTTTCTCCTTGCATGTCCAGTATGCTGTATCAGGGATTTTTTGATCAGTATCTTGGCTGCAAGAATCGTGGGGGCAATTTACTGTTTCGTATGATAAATTATGAACTTTTATTATGCTGGGATACAGGCTGGCAAAATCAACTACCGATACATTGAAGTGGATACCGGGAGTGGGCTCAACAACAAGACCTCCTCTATACTTTTTTTCTTTTATAATTGCTGAAGTGGACGCTTGTCCCTTGTAGCGCAGTTCTTCGCTATGAGGAATCAGTGCATTTATCTTTCTATGTTCGTAAAATAGCATTCCCCTAATCCATTGGTTCACACCTACTCTAGAAAGATCTTCTACAGAAAGTCTAGATATTCTGGCAATTACAAATAATAGTTTCAGTAGGAGATTATCATTAAAGCTTGTAAGTCTAAAGGTCAATTCTGTATCTTTTAAGCAATACTGAGCCAATTTTTGGATTGGCAGGTCGCTGATGTTTCCTTCAAATTCAATTTTGCTATCATTTAGAAGAGCTTCTGATATTGCATTTAATCTATATTCAGAATATTTGTGGCTAAATGCGTAAATTTGAATTGATCTATTTTGAAATGTTCTAAATAAATCAATGTGTACTCCGTGTTTTAGCTGGACTGGCTCTGTCTGGATACCTTTCTTGATGAATGAATCTCGTTTAACAAGTATTGGGATTTCTTCTTTAGGTATTATTGTATGGTTTATAGGATCAATTGCAGGATCCTGAGATCGTTCATAAAGATATGGAAGATCAAAATCATCACCATTAAAGGTAACTAATACATTATATGACCAAATTATTTTAAATGTTTTTTCCAAAAGTTCTTTTTCAGTCTTGCACATTTCTGATTCGGGAATTAAATCTGTTCCATCATTGGGATTTTTATCTTGTTCAAGGAGAAATACCTTCCTTAGACCATCATTTGAGACGATACCTATTGCAGTAATTTTTCTATCGTGTTCTCGAGGAACCGGCATTCGTCCCTCCTCTGAATCTACTTCAATATCAAGAGCTATTCTCTTCATCTCTGGAATAGGTTGATTTAATAGGTCTGCCCACTCTCTCACGTATTCTCGGTATTTATCATTTCTCGCTTCTTTGCTTCCCAGGATTTTATCCCAAAGAAAATTTTTCAAGGCATTGTGGACAATGTCTGACATTTTATATGGGTCTTCTATTATTTCGTCTCCTTTTCTTTTGTAGTATGAACCTGGAATTAACCTCGTATCATAAAGGTAATTTTCGTGATATTTGATGTTGGCTTCCCATACATTGAGTTTTTCTCTAATGCCACCCTTTCCACCTATCGAGAGGGGATCAGGAGCAATTATTTTTATCGCCTGAATTTCTTTGTCTGACATTAGGTCTATTTTTGGGATTAACTTTAACTCAAATTTCTTTTCAATGGCTGCAATTTCTTCTACTCTTTTTTTATTTTCCAATTTAGTATAACAATAAGGTTTGTGATCAGTTTTATCCTGCCAAAAGTATATCGCGTGCAAATTAGGATCGTAAAATTTCAATTGAACTTTCTGATTTTCACCAGAATAAATTGCTGATATTAACATGACACGAGTATTTTCTGGAAGTTCCTTCCAATAATTCAGATGTTGTTTATTATTTTGAAGAAGAGGCGATATATTCAATTATTGCTCACTGGGCTTAGTTTCAAATATGGAAAATGGATAATTATCTTTTGCTGCCATAATTATAGACAAATTTATTTTGTGATAGGTAAAAAATGATTTGCAACTGGATTAGGCAGTTATTTCATTATTTTCTTTTCTTCTTATTGCCATTATGCCAAGAGCGTAGAGGGCAATCATAGGTAGTGCAATAAACCACATTGTGATCCCACTTCCATCTGGCGTTAT
>DATCWH010000026.1:0-7394 GCA_036566445.1 Nitrososphaeraceae archaeon | reverse complement strand
AATTGCAATGCAAATTATTATGCGAACTATCCTTACTCTTAGTTCATCGATATGTTCAGCTACTGACATCCCAGATGAAGACATTACAATATTCGAAAATATGCAATCTCGATATAATAATTATATTGATGGGCTCAACTGGAGTGATACGTTTTCGAACCTTACCTAAATAGGGAGCCGGAGGACTCATTATTCAAGATAAATTCTGGCATTGTAAATGGAGAACCTGATGTAGAAATCAAAATTTTTCCTGTAGGTAAATACTTTTAGAAGCTAAAATCAATAATGGTTTATGCAATATCACAAGGCGTCTTTTATTGGCCTTGAAAGATCTAAAAAGGCTCAGTTAAAGCTATTTGATTATACTGGTTATGCCATGCTAACTTATACTGTGAAACAAGATGGAAATGGATTTTCTCCGGTTGGTGAAGAAATGCTAGTTGCCAAAATGGAAAGAGAATCTGAGGCAATCTTATTTCTGTGTGATAGTGATGGTTATACTAAAGCCCAATCAAAGCCGTTATCAAAGGAAAAAGCCGCTGAACTATATAAGAAAATGCTAGATGATGGTTTTCAGGAATTCAAGGGACAAATCAAGACTGTTTCATAAATACCGTTATGACAATTAGTCAATATAACAAATTGAAATCTACAGTCTTGATGTAAACGGAACTCTCCAACGCGTTTTTGTTGCTATTTTTTATTAGAATAACTCAGCTACTAAAAAAGGAAACGATTTCTAAATTACATCTCTATTTTTTATTTATTCTAAACAGTAATCTTCGTTCCAGCTTGACTATCTTTCATGATGAGGTTTCTAATGATTTTAGGATCTGATTTTATAACCCACGTAGGAATTTTAGATCTTTCTATTACCTTCATGGCAACGATGTCCATAAGATCGTAATTACCGGCCTGAGTGCTCTCAGTATTCAAGAGTTCAAAGCACTTTTTTATAGTGATTTCTTTAAGCTTTTTTGCTTTTGGATTCTCGTTTGGATCAGAGTCATATATTCCATCTACATCTGTCGCATTTAGGAATCTGTCAGCTTTAATTTTTTCGCAAATAAGGGCTGCAGTGGCATTTGTACTCTGACCTGGATGAAGACCACCGCTGACTACTATTTTGCCAGATTGGCAAGCAATACTAATTTCCTCAAGGTTCGAAGGAATAACTGGATATACAGAATTTCCAAGTGCTGCAGAAAGCAACATTGCATTTAATCTTGATATTTCTATACCCATTACATCAAGACTGCTTTCATCAGAACCTAAAGATCTGGCCAAATTAACGTAATGTCTTGCAATTATTCCACCCCCTGATACTACAACTGGTTGAGCTTTCGTTTGTATATCAAGCAAAAGTTGAGCGTACTTCTTGAGAGATTTTGATGTAGTTTTATAATTAAAAACGCTACCACTTAACTTTATGACTAGAATCTTTTTTTGTTTTGAGACTTTACCTGAGATATTCATTATTTTTTGGGTAACTCCTTGTCTAATACACCTTTTGATATATTTGCAATTTTTTTTCGATCCTTATGGTTAGTATATACTCTTATCATATCAAGATATCCTGTTATTGAATTTACCAAAGGGAGATTAGAAACTGGTTGTGTAAAGAATTCGTCCTCACTAACAAGAAGTATTGATTTCATTTCTTGCTTATTTGGTGCAAGCGGAACAAGAGAAATGCCATACGTATCAAGAAATATTTTTCTTTCATCAATATTTGATAGTCTTGCAATTTTCAACCTCAAGTCCTCAATTTTATCTCTGTTTAGCTTTGTATAATTATCTCGTTTTCGAATAAACCTTTCATAAACACATTTTAATAATTTCCTATCCAAATAGTTAGAAATCATTTCTTTTGCAGTTTTGTTATTTGGTGATGTTGAGATCTTCCACACTATGCTGTCGTCAGTTAGTTTTAGATAATCTGATATGGATATTTTGCTCAAATTCCATATGTCACTTGAAAGCAAGATGGAATGAAGTAACATTACCTCTGCAGATCGTACCGTCTTGTGAAAATAGACTGCTCTGAACATCTCGAATCTTGAAATTATCATCGATTCAAAAGAGTAAAAAGATGAAATATCCAGGGCCAGACTTTCATCGTCAGTTACCCTGAATGAATTAATAATCCTGTTATAATCTACTTTTCCGTACTCCACACCGGTAAAGAAACCATCTCGGGGAAGATAGTCCATCATGTCTGAAGAAAGACTCCCAGAAATTATTTCATTTTTGAATTTTACTTTTGAATTACCAATAGAAATGTCACTTATGGTAGCCGGAGAATAGCCAAAGCCTGAAAGAATATCGCCCAACTCAGTTTTACGGATTATTTCGGCTCCGATAATTTCATGATTTTTGTTACCTGTAACCTTTAATGCTTCTTCAAACAGATGTGAAAAGGGCCCATGGCCAATGTCATGTAATAGGGAGGCTACACGTAATTCCTGAATTGATTCTCTGTCTATAACTCCCATAGAAGACAGATGCTCTCCGGCCAAGCCTGCCAGATGCATGGTCCCCAGTGAATGTTCGAATCTTGAATGCTGTGCTGCAGGATATACTAAGTGGGCACCAGCCAATTGTTTAATTCTTCTTAATCTTTGAAAAACTTTTGAATCAATTATCTTTTTTTCCAGCTCTGTGAACCGGATAAACTTGTGAATGGGATCGGCAATTTCTCCAACGAATTTCATTCGGGTAGATAGAATTTAAAGCCACACTGAATTAAATTTTCACAATCTTTTTTACTATTTGAAGTACTTCACTATTAACGTCATTCACTGAATTTTCCCCGTTGATGATGCGCCAATTGAATTTCTTTGCAAGAATTCTGTAATTCTTCTTTACCTTCCCAATTAGCTTGAGATCCTTTTCGAAAGTATCGATGATACCATTTTTAGATCTATTTACCAGTGTTTTGGTTTTGATATCTATTACTATCACAAGATCTGCTTTTGGTAACCCCTCATCCAATGCAAGAAGCCAACTTAATTTCAGCCCCTTTGACATTCCATACACTAGATTGGATTGATAATATCTGTTCATGATTATTGTAGTTCCCTTACCAATTAACCTTTCAATTTCAACTTTTTTCTCCCATCTATTTGCAGAGAGGAGGATCATTTTCACCTCATCAGGATACTTTCTATTTCCATCAAGGAATTGCTTTATCTCTTTACCTACAGGAGTAGAATAATCAGGAAAATCAAATTTCATACATTTGTGGCTTTTCAATATCTTCAATAGTAGATTTGCTTGCGTAGTTTTTCCTGCCTTGTCAATTCCTTCTATAACGATAATCTTGCCCTTACGCAAATATAGTTTGGAAAAAATGTCATAAATAAAAAGTATGTTAAAACAAAAGGCAGGTTAAAGAAGGGTAAAGTATGACAGTCTGAAAACGGCTTTAAGCTCCAATGTATTACTGTTTATCCTTGAAGCTTAAACGGTCTTTTTATTTTATCTGTCTTTTAGATTGTCTTTCGTTCATTCATTCATAAACAATGGAATGAACTCTATTTTAGCCACAGTCAACATCTCCCGCAAAGGATCCTTTCCAGCCTGTATCAGCTCGAACCTGGATTTTTCCATTATTACCGCAATCTCCATGAATTAAAATATCTCCTTTCTTATCCACTCCACAAATATTACTAGTTGTCTCTTTACCCTGCAAATCATAATTTTTCTTATCTATCTTTCCGGAATCAAGATATCCGCCATTACTGGTCTTGTCATCAGATGATTCATCCAGAACTACCTCCCAACTTCCATAGACAGGAGAATCCTCCATAAATGCGCTGAATGAAAGTTCACCCTTTCCAGACTTCCCATCAGGACAGCTAATTGTACCCTTTGCATTTCCCGATGTTTCTGTTGCATGAGCGACACTAGTAACAGAAAACAAGGTAATCATGAGAAGTATCAAAATGGTTACTTTAATTTTACCATCCAAATTCATGACTCTGTCTTGAAAAGGAAATAATTTATATATTATGTAGAATGTTTCCAGATTATAAATAATAAAAATGAGATGAATCATTTATTAACTGCTTCAAAGTGATAAAGTTTATCACTAGTGATTATCGATAGTGATTATCTTTTATTTCGTTTAATTTTATTCCTTTTAGTGAACAAATGAAACAATAATTATTATTATCAGTACTATATTTTACAAATTTTATATTTTAAAATGTAATTTTTATATCTTCAAGTTATTATAAAAGATCCATGAAGTATCTGGTGAACTAAAATGGCACAGATGCCGGCTCTAATTCCAAAAGAAGTGGAAATCCAGAGACTAAAGAAAATCTATATCATGGTCATCATGCTGGGTTCAATCGCAGCATCCGTAGAGGTAGATAACTTCGTCGATGGATCTCTTCATCAAACCGCAATTAGAGATAGCGCATTTACACCGGCTCATTGGTGGTTATACAGTCACTTTGTAGCCCTACCACTAGGTTGGGGATTTGTGGCAATGTATGACAGAAGGGTACCCGCACTAAGGGGACCTGGCAACTCAATGAACACTGGTCTAAAGATAACCATAATAGGCTATCTTGCAACCATGTTTACAATTGGTGTAAATGAAATGTGGCACTTTTGGTTTGTGGAAGAAATTTTCGCAGTCCCGAACCACTGGATGTTTAACATGGGAGTTGTAGTAGCTTTCATGGGTGCTCTTGCATATGTAGTAAGAGTATATGCACGTCTAGTAGAATTGGGTGCTGAAACTCCAGGAAAGAACCCATACGTGGCTGAGATGTACAAGCTTGCACTTGAAGGAAAGCTGTACAGCAGAGCAATTCCATAAGCTGATTGTCACAAGCTGTCAACAAAAGCAGGAAAGCGACGACCTTTTTTTCTTTTTTTAATCAAGTTCCAGTTAGTACTGTAGTGGTTAACCAACAATGATCATTTTAGATAAGTAAAGTTCAATACAAAATGAAGCTTTTCAAGTCATAACCTAAACTCAATAAATACGCAAATTTGAAAATATTCTTATATACAAATATGCATGATAAATATGATGGCTGATAATTCTGGAATTTCTCTGAAAGTATACGAAAATGAAACTCAAGACAAAGGCAGAGACATTGTAAGAATTGATCCAGAGATCATGCACACATTAAACATATCTGATGGTGATTATGTCAATGTGATTGGTCCCCAAAATGGAACCAAGATAGTTTGTCTTTCATTACATCCTACCGATAAAAATAAAGTTAAAAAAATAGTTCGAATTGACTCTAAAACAAGAAATTTGATAGGTACTACAATCGGAGATACTGTCACAGTTAAAAAAGATATTCTGACTGAAAAAGATAGGAAATCCACAAGGCCAGATACCTTCGAAGTATCCGATGAGGTATCAAATTCCATAAAAATTACTGGATCATGCATTAATTTTGATAAAGAGCGTCAAAAGATAGTGGAATTCCTAAAGTCACTTGAGAAAGAAGTACATTTGGACAATAATTATTGCAAATGTTATAGCAATGGCAAAAAAACACTGGGATGGGATTTTTTTGAGATTTCTGTAGATTCAAGATTGGTACAGAGATTGATTGAAATACATCCTGAGATTAACAAGCAAGAATCTGCAAGCTTGGAAGAACGATTTGTCCTGTGGTTGCATGCAAAATTGAAAAAGGTAAAACTTAATTATTACTTGAAGGTCAGCGAGATTCCTTACGAATCTGTAACCGGATTTCGACTAAACCCTAATGATTTTAGGAACATGGAAGATATGGAAAATATGCGTTAGAATACATTTATTATTTCTTTACAAAATGAAAATACCAGGCAAAATTCAAGAATACTTGAGCGAAAAAATTGATTTAGAAACGGCTCTAATAGGTTGCAGGGCCGATACTCCTGAAATTTCATATGCTTGCTGTGAATATGATATTGCCATCATTGGAGGAAACGATATGGGTTTTGGTAATAAAATAGTGCAGATTGGAAATAATACATTGGAATTTTTAGATTTTCCAAAGTATGGACATAATGAGATTTCACTTTTCAACATGGTAAAAATAAAGAATAAGACAAATAACTTGTTGGTTTCTCCAATCACAGTTTCAAAAACAGATGCCAAAAAGCTATTTATTGCTGCAGGAAAAAGGAAGGTTGTTGACTCACTCTTTAATGTTTCCAAAAATAATCCTACGAAAACAGGATCTTTGAATCTAAAAATAGCTGCTTACGATCTCATCGAAGGTGTTCTTTTAATTTCAGGGATTAGGCCCATGCCTATTCATGAATTGAACCAATTACGCCAGCTTGAAGTCCATAGAGATTTCATCAATGAAGCTATTCAACTATGTATTGAATGCCTGGGAATTGAAAGGGCTACAAGAACCATCATAAATCGATCATTTAAGGCAATAAAGGAAATTCTTAAACAAAGATATGATATTGAATTATTATCATCAAAAATTGAATTTTTACTGGAGCATAGGTTACTTGCAGATTGTTATTACTACATTGGAAAACTAGCTTGCAATCATCTTGAAAAAAAAGATTATGCATTTCAACTCAATTATCACAAGCTTATCACCCTGGCTTTAGACCTGACAAGTGATTATGAAAATATAAAGAACAAGTCGACTCAGATAAAACTGTACTGCAAAAACTTGTTGAAAAATTAAGTAACAGGAGCAACCAAAATTGGTTCAGTCTCCTTTACCCTTCGTGCCCTTAATTTAGCCTTGTATTTCAGGTTTCTTGGCTTTGTTCTCAGTCTATATCCACAACATGGGCACCATAATCCATCCCACTTTATGAAAATTTCACATATCTGGCATCTTTTTTGACCGCTGACATATCTTCCTGAACCGACCGGCTTTTGGGCTTTATGACGTATACATATACCTTTGCAAGTCATCTTTCCTTCCATATATAAAAAACACCTCAAGTATTTAAATATGAACATTAATTTTACAATATTTTGAATTTTACTAATTTATTTTACCAAATTTTTACATATTTTACAAAAAGAAAATAAAAAAAATATATCTTTTCTTAACTAACATTTATAGATTTTGTCTGAAAGGCTTCATTCATTGTAAGATATTCATCTAATCTCATCTTTATGTCATCTGGTTGAGTATCATCCATAGCTGAAAATCCAGCGTCAAATGAAATCTTGTTCCCAGATACCGAGACATTATCAATTTCCATGTCGGCATAAATATTTCCCAATTCTTCTACCCATGTCTTGCCTTCATCTTCGTTTATACCGTTAGTATCTATGGTTACTTTATACAACTTTGTCAATCAAATTCACCTAAACAAAAGTTAGATTGGATATTAATAAAGTTGACGCATTCTATTTGCCATATTTCAATATGGATTTAAACGTTAATTGG